>NZ_AGBG01000001.1:0-171501 GCF_000225005.1 Ectothiorhodospira sp. PHS-1
AAACCCTGAACTCCCGCTTGCGCGGGAGTGACGAATAAAGCGGCCCCCCTCGTCAAGACAGAAAGAACGCGGGAATAACGAAGGAATGATGACGATAGAGGTGGGACCATCACAGGCGGAAGGTCTTCCCTACAGCTTTTTCTCTCCCAGCAGGGCGGCAGCCTCGCCGGTCAGGCGACCGTTACGGGCGCAGTCGTTCATGGCAATACCCCGGTAGGCGTTGCCGGTCAGGTGCAGCCCCGGATAACGGCCCACATGGGCCATCAGACGATCCATGGCCTCGATATGGCCCACCGGGTAGCCAGGCAGGCCCCGCGGCCACTTCTTCACGAACTGCACGTCAGGCGTGACATCGATCCCCAGGGCCTTGGTGACGCCGTCCCGGGCGTGGGCAATGAGGGCGTCGTCGTCCAGATCCACCATGTGTGGATCCCGTTGTCCACCCAGCATCACGCGCACGCATTTCATGCCTTCCGGCGCCCGGTCCGGGAAGATGGAGCTGTCCCAGAGGATGCCCAGGAAGGGCATGCGGGCGGCGGCGGTGGTCAGCACGCCGAAGCCGTCCAGGGGGTGGTCCAGATGCTTCCAGCCAAAGCCCACCACGGCAATGGGGGCATAGTTGACCGCATCCAGCTGCTGTTCCAGCTCCCGGTCCAGTCCGGCCAGGATGCGGGCGGCGGCGTAAGCCGGCACGGCCAGGATCACTTGGTCCACGGTGCTCGACTTGTCGCCGGCCTCGACCCGGAACCCCTTGCCTTCCTGAACCACGGCTTCCACCGGTGTACCCAGATGCCATTCGGCCTTGATGGTCTTGTGAAGGTGTTCGGTCAGGGCGTTCATGCCGCCCTTGAAGCTCATCAGTACGCCGCCGGGGCCGGCGCTCTGCTTGCGGCGGGCGATCATGCCCTTGAACAGGCCGCCGTGCTTGCGTTCCAGCTCCGTCACCAGGGGGAAGGCCGCCTTCACGGAGACCCGGTCGGCGGTGGTGCCGTAGATGCCGGCGGTCATGGCATCCAGAAAGATGTCGGTGAATGCCTTGCCCAGACGACGGTAGCCGAAGGACTGCAGGGTCTCGTCGCTATCGTCCCGTTTGGGACGGATGAACACCTCGCCCATCACCCGCAGTTTCTGCGGCCAGTTGAGCAGTTCGGTCTTGAGGAACTTGCCCGGAGAGTCGGGCATGGGGTGCATTCGATCGGTATAAATGAAGCGTCTGCGGGAGGCATCCTGACTGCGCATGAGTACGTCACCGGCGCCGCAGTCCGTGACCAGTTGCAGCATGTCCGGCTTGTTGCTCAAAAAGCCGTTGCCGCCTTCCTCGAAGCGAAATCCTTCGATGTCGATGGTGTGCAAGGTGCCGCCCACGTGGGGATTGGCTTCATAGATGACGATATCCGCATCGCTCCGGGCGCGTTGCAGATAAAAGGCCGTGGCCAGACCGCTGATACCGGCCCCGATAATGGCTACCCGCATGGGTGTCTCCCTTTTCTATTCTGTGTCGAAATGGCCACGCGGGCTGTCATGTCCGCATGGGTTGATGAGGATCAAGTCATGTGCCGCGACGCCCGGCCCGTCACTGGCTTGCGGGGGCGGCCGGTTTGCGGGCGATGAACCGGGTCGAAATCCCCAGGAATTCATCTTGCACCTCCACCAGCTCAAACCCGGCTTGGGTGAGCTTGTCACAAAGTTGCTCCCTGCTCATGAAACCCTGGATGGACTCCGGCAGATAGGTGTAGGCTTCCTTGTCCCGGGAAATCATGGCGCCGACACGGGGCAGTACCTGGCTCATGTAGAGACGATTCATCCGGTCCATCAGGGTGAGTTTTTCACGGCTCATGAACTCCAGGATCACTGCCAGCCCGCCCGGCGCCAGTACCCGGTGAAATTCCCGCAGGGCACCCTCCACATCCACCACGTTGCGAATGCCGTAGCTGATGCTCACCAGGTCGGCGCTGTCGTCCTCCAGGGGCAGGGCCGTGGCCGGCGCCTCCATGAATGTCACGTCATCCACTTTCCCGCGTGCCAGTTCCAGCATGCCCACGGCCGGGTCCACGCCGGTGACCCGTTCGATGGTGGTGCCCTGGGCTGCGGCTGCTTCGCGCCAGAATAGGATCAGGTCACCGGTGCCGGTGGCCACATCCACCAGATGGCGCACCGGACCGCCATGAATTTTCATGGCGGCCCGGCAGCCGTTGCGGCGCCACTGCCGGTCCACCCCGAAGCTGAGAATACGGTTCAGCCTGTCATAGGTGGGAGAGATGTCGTTGAACATCTGGATGATGCGTTGCTGTTTGTCCATGCAGGGTTCCGGTCAAGGGAATGGGGGGATGTCAGGTCTCCGAGTCGGAAGAGCCGTTGCGGGACTCCAGCGCCCGGTCATTGATCAGGGAGCGGCGGATACGCTCGAAGGCCTGACGACTGATGTGATGGATGATCGGTTTGGCCACCCGGCCCACGGTCTTGTCCAACAGTCGGGTAGGTAGATGATATTCGATGGTCAGTTGCACCCGGGTGCCGCCGGGGACGGAGGAGAACCGATAGTGTCCGGTATTGCGGATGCCGCTCAGGGACTGCCAGCGGATCATGTGGGGCGGGTCCTCATCGACGATGGTCACGTCCCAGTGAAAGACCATGCCGTTGGCGCGGACCTGCCAGCGATAGGTCTTGTCGTCCAGCGGAGTGACGGATTCCACGGCGTCGGCATAGCGGGGGAATTCATCCACCCGCCGGATCATTCCGAAGACTTCCTCCTGATTGGCGGGAAACAGCATGTCATGATCAACGACCGGCATCTGATAATCAGCTCCCATGGACGGCGGGGTGAAAAATACCCCGCGTGGTTATGTCAAAGACCATCGGACGGGTCAAGCGGCCCGGACCTGTCGGGCGATTCCCTCGGCCAGTCCCTTGAAGACAAAGGCGTGGGCCGGTGCCATCAGGTACCAGTACAGCAGCCCCCACACGCCGGCCGGGTGCCAGTAGTTGGTGACGGTGATCCGGGTGCCCGCCGCCTCCGGTGACAATTCGATTTCCAGCACCCCCGCGCCGGGGGCGCGCATGCCGAATCCCAGGGTGAGACGTCGTTCCGGTTCGATGGCCATCACCCGCCAGGAATCCACCATATCGCCGAGGCGCAGCTCGGTCGGATGCCGGCGGCCGTAGTTACGGCCAGGGCCTCCCAGTAGCCAGTCGATGCCTTCCCGGATCCTCCACAGGAGTTCATGGGCAAAGTAGCGGTTTTCCCCGCCGATGCGACGGACCACTTCCCAGACCTGATCCGGGGTGGCCTCCACCAGGGCACTGCCGGAAGCCTGTTTGGCGTAATAGGCGTAGTCCACTCGGTAGTCGCGGAACATGAACGCCCCTTCGGTCCAGCGGGCGGCGACTCCGTGGGATTTTTCAGCCTCGAAGGTGGCGCGCACCGCGGTACGAAAATCCATCAGCGCCTGGGGCATGAGGCGGCGGGTCAGTGCATCATCGGCCACATAGTCTTCCTTGAGGCCCTCGATCAGGGCCTGAGCAATGGAGGTGGGCACCGAGGTGACCAGACGCAGCCAGTAAGAGGAGAGTTTCGGTGAGAGCAGGGGAACTGGAATGATCCGGGGCGGTTTTTGCCCGGCCTCCTCGGCCAGGATGCGCATCATGGCCGCGTAGGTGAGGTATTCGGGACCGCCGGTATCCAGGATCTCGCCGGCGGCTTCCGGAATTTGGGGGGCGCGCTCCAGGTAGTCGAGCAGATTCTCCAGGGCGATGGGCGGTGAGGTGCGGGAAACCCATTTTGGGGTGACCATGACCGGCAGATGCAGGACCAGATCGCGCATCACTTCAAAGGCCGCCGAACCGGGACCGACGATGATCCCGGCCCGCAGTTCGGTGACCGGGACGCTGCCCTTGCGCAGCTCGTCACCAGTCAGGCGTCGGGAGACGATATGCTCGCTGCGGGCCGAGTCCGGGGCCAGCCCGCCCAGATAGACGATGCGCCGGACCCCGGCCTCGGCGGCGGCCCGGGCGAAATGTCTCGCCGCTTCCAGGTCCAGGCGTCCGAAGGACTTGCCGGCCCCCATGGAGTGGACCAGATAGTAAGCCACCTGCACATCCTTGAGGGCCGGTCCCAGGGTCTCGGGCTTGAGGGCATCGGCCGCGACCAGTTCGGCACCGGTCCAGCCCCGGGCCTCCAGCACCTTCAGGTTGCGGGAACAGGCCCTGACTCGGACGCCCCTGGCCAGCAGGCGGGGTATCAGGTTGCTGCCGATGTAGCCGCTGGCGCCGAATACCAGGGTGAGGGCATCGGCAGTGAGGGTGTCGTCAGCGGGGGTGTCCGAGGTGCCGGGTGTCGCCATGGGAGATCTCCGGTAAGGGGTGTCACTGTACTATACGGGGTTTTTCTCCCTGAGCATCACTGTCAGTCGACAGACGCAGACCGGGGCGCCCGTCTCGTCTTCCAGTTGGATGTCCCATACCTGGGTACTGCGTCCCCGGTGCAGGGGGCGGGCACAACCCAGAACCCGACCGTGGCGGACGGACTTGAGGTGGCTGGCGCTGATCTCCATGCCGGCGGCCACCCAGCCTGGCGGGGTCGCCAGATTGGAGGCCACGCTGCCCAGGGTTTCGGCCAGGGCCACGGAGGCGCCGCCATGGAGCAGGCCATGGGGTTGTCGGGTGCGTGCATCCACCGGCAGCGTGCCGAACAGGGCCGTGTCCGTGATCCGGGTGATCTCGATCCCCAGGGCTTCCATGAGGGTCCCCTTGTGGGTGGCATTGATGGCCTGCAGATCGATGGGGCGTTGCCAGAGGGACATGATCAGATTTCCCGGGGATGCATGACATTGGCCAGCCGGATCAGGTCGCGGCGTTGAATCTTGAGTCCGCTGGTGGGAGGCATGGGCAGGAAGGCCACCGGCACCATGAAGGGCTTGAGCCGTTCCCGCATCCAGGTGCGCAGGGCATGGGCATCCAGTTCCGTGCCGGACTGGATGAAGGCCACCGGACGCTGGCCGAATTCCACGTCCTGTCGCGGCACCACCACTGCACGGAGGATGTCGGGATGGGTATGCAGCAGTTGCTCGATGGCTTCCGGCTGGATGTTTTCCCCGCCGCTGATGAACTGGTTGTCGAGCCGCCCCACTACATGGAAACGGCCGTTTTCCCAGCGACCCAGGTCGCGGGTATGGAACCAGCCCTCTTCATCGGTCGCGGGGAGGATGCGTCCCGCGTCCCGATACCCGAGGAACAGGGTGTCACCGCGGACCAGGATCTCGCCGGTTTCGGCCAGGCGGCATTCCCGATGAGGCAGGATGCGGGCCGGTCCCTCCGGGGGTTGGGTGATCACCTGGGAACTCATCTCGGTCAGGCCGTAGCTGGTCCAGCAGGGCAGGTTCTGCCGGCGTGCCTGCTCCAGCAATGAGTCACGGACCGGCCCGCCCCCCAGGAGCAGGTACCGCAGGCTGGAGGGAGACGGGCCGCTTTGTTGCAGCAGGCGGTGCAACTGGGTTTCCACCATGGAGACATGGGTCACGCCCATGTGCATCAGGAAACCGGTATCCTCGGCGCGCCCGTCCAGCACCAGGGCGGCCCCCCCCATCAGACAGCGAAACACGATGGCCAGTCCACCCACATGGTGGGTGGGCAGGGACAGCAGGTATCGGTCTCCCGGCCGCAGGGGAATGCGTGTCGCGGCCCCCGCGGCGCTGAGTGCATGGTTGGCGTAGCTGTGGACGGCCAGCTTCGGTTGCCCGGTGGAGCCGGAGGTCAGAATGCCGGTGCAGGGGGTGTGCGGCTGAAATTGACGGCGCAGTTCCGGGGGAGGGGATGCCGGGGACGGGACGATCACATCCCGTTCGGTCGTATCGGTCGGTTGCAGGGGCTGCCCTGGTTCCCGTACCAGCCAGTGAACACCCTGTTGCCGCAGCAGGGCATGCAACGGGGTGTCCGGCATGGCCGGATTGACCGGCAACAGACAGGCGCCGCTACGCAGAACGGCCAGCAGGTCGATGATGCCGTCAATCGTGGTCCGGGTGCGCAGGGCGATCCAGTCTCCCTGTCGCACGCCCCGGGCCAGAAAGGTCTTGGCCCGATGATCCACCCGTGTCTCCAGTTCGGCGAAGCTCAGGCTGTCTTCCGGGGTGATGATGGCGAGGGCCCCGGCATGACGCCTGCCGGCCTGCCGTAGCAGGCAGGGCATGTCGGCATGGGGCGGGGTGTGTTTCATGTCCAGCATCCAAGATATTCCAGTTCGGATTGTTGTGTGATCAATAGCCCGGCCTGTTCCGGTTGACTGAGGATGGGCATCAGCAGTGCCCGGGCAAATATACCGAAGGTATCCAGGCCCTGTGGACCCGGCAGATCCCAGTGATGGACCAGACGCGCATGGAAGTCCAGGGTGAGGTTGCTTTCATAGGCCGCGCTCAGAACGACGGGAATGCCAAGCTGGCGGGCTTGCTGTATCAGCATGCCGGCGCGGTTCAAGCCGGTGAGCATGGGCTTGACGACCAGGGCACCCAGGCCCGGTGTCCGCAGATCGGGGACCATGGTTTCTCTGAGGGTTTCATCCCAGGCAAAGGGGATGCCGGTGCGGGACCACCATGACAGGTAGTCACTGCCTGCCGGCAGGGGTTCCTCGATGAACTGGATCCGTCGGGGGTCGATGGCGCGACAGAGTGTCTCGGCCTGTTCCAGGGTCCAGGCGCGATTGGCATCCAGGCGTAGCTGCTGCCCTTCCGTGAGCCGTGCCGTGACCCGGCGGATCCTGTCGATGTCCGTCGCCAGGGCGTCGCGCCCCACCTTGAGCTTGAAACAGGGGGATGCCCGATCCGCGGCAATGTCCAGGGCATCGTCATGGCGGATCAGACGGCAGCGGGGGACCGGAGCCGCCGGTGGCAATTGTCCGCTCCATTGCAGCCGTCCGGCTTCCAGGCCGAAACACACCTCCGGGGCGGTTTCCATCGGCAGACGCAGGAGACGGTCGGGCAGGGGGCCGTCCTGTTCAAGGATCTGCCGGACCTGCTGATGACATCGGGCCAGCGTTGCCCGGCTGAAGCCGGGCAGGGGACTGATCTCGGACCAGAGGCTGTCCGCGCGGGGCCGACACCATTCCAGCAGCAGTCCCTCCCGTCGTGTCAGGGTGTGCCCCGGCATGGATAACGCCTGACGGAGGGGCAGGGAGAAACGCCAAAGCCGGATTTCATGGGGCGGGCATCCCTGCTGCCATGGGTTTTCCGTTCCCGTCGGCGGCACGACTTCAGGGCTGACGTCTGAATTTGCGGAAGTCGGGCTTGCGTTTCTCCAGGTAGGCGTTGCGGCCTTCCTGCCCCTCTTCGGTCATGTAGAAGAGCATGGTGGCGTTGCCGGCCAGTTCCTGGATGCCCGCCTGGCCATCGACCCCGGCATTGAAGGCGGACTTGAGCATGCGCAGGGCGATGGGGGAGTGCTCCAGGATCCGGCGGCACCAGGCCACGGTTTCCTGCTCCAGTTGCGCCAGCGGCACCACGGTGTTGACCAGCCCCATGTCCAGTGCTTCCCGGGCATCGTACTGCCGGCACAGGAACCAGATCTCCCGGGCCTTTTTCTGACCCACCACGCTGGCCATGTAACTGGCGCCGAAGCCGCCGTCAAAGGAACCCACCTTGGGGCCGGTCTGGCCGAAGCGGGCATTGTCCGCGGCGATGCTCAGGTCGCAGATCAGATGCAGCACGTGGCCGCCGCCGATGGCATAGCCGGCCACCATGGCGATCACCGGCTTGGGGCAGGAGCGGATTTCCTTTTGCAGATCCAGCACGTTCAGATGATGCACGCCCTGTTCATCCTTGTAACCGGAATCCCCCCGGACCCGCTGGTCACCTCCGGAGCAAAAGGCCAGATCCCCCTGGCCGGTGAGGATGATGACACCGATCCCCTCGTCAAAGCGGGCATCGGACAGGGCCTGGCGCAGCTCCTTGACCGTGCGCGGGCGGAAGGCATTGCGGACTTCCGGCCGGTTGATGGTGATCTTCGCGATGTCTTCGGCCTTGTGATAGAGGATATCTTCATAAGGGGCCGAGTGGTCCTGCCAGTCCAGTGCCGGGATGATGGAAGACGCTGCTGTGCTCATGAGGATGCTGTACTCGTTTGGGTGAAATGCATGGGGTGGCAGACCCGTTCCATGACGGCGGCCACCTGCCCGGGGTCCTGAGCGTGGCAGTTATGCCCCAGGCCGTCCAGTTTGACAAGTTCAAGCCCGGTGCAGGTGTCGGCCAGTGCCTGTCCCAAGGCACTGAACTTGGTGTCCTGTGCGCCCGCGATGAAAACCCGGGGACAGGTCAGTCCGGCCAGACCGGGGCGCAGGTCCGGCTGGCCACTCAGACTGGTGGCCCGCAACACCCGGGCCAGGGTGGCGGGGTCCTGGGCGGACCGAACCCGGATGAAGGCTTCCCGGCGAGCGGGTGCCAGGTCGGCAAACACCGGCTGTCGATACCAGTCTTCCAGGACCCGCGGCCAGGGCTCACGCGCCAGCCGCGTGGCCCAGTTTTCGTCATGGCGGCGGCGTGCCCGGCGCTCTGCCTCGGTTTCCAGCCCCGGATGGGCGCCCTCCAGGACGAGGGCGGCGATGGATTCGGGATGACGGGTTGCCAGCCAGGCGGCGATTCGCCCGCCCATGGAATAGCCCGCCAGGGCGATGCGGGCCGGCAGCACCGGTGCCAGCTGCCGCCAGAACCACTCACAGTACCCCTCGAAGTCCAGATCTGCCGGCAGGGGCTGACTTCCGTGCCCCGGCAGGTCCGGCAGCAGGCAGTGGTAACGGTCCGACAGCAGGCGGGCCGTCCGTCGCCAGTCATCACCGCAACCCATGAAACCGTGGAGCAGGACCAGGGTGGGGAGATGGGCGGCACCCAGTGAGCGGATGGGGGCTGGCCGGGTCATGTCTCGTAGCGGACATCCACCAGGGCGCCGATCAGGCCCTTGATGATCCGGCTACTCTGGTTGGGGGGGAAGTTCAGTTCGATCAGGGTGACGCCGCCCTTGCGGCAGGCGTCGGTATAGGCCTTTTCGAAGCCGGCGGCCGAATCCGGGTTGGCGTAGGCCAGGCCGAACAGGGCTGCCGCATTGCGGAACGTAAGGCCGTGGGGCAGCTGGAACAGGGTCTGGAAATGCGACTTTTGTTCGGCGGCGGGCAGCAGGTTGAAGATGCCCCCACCGTCATTGTTCAGGACCACGATGATCAGCGGGTGGAAACACTGTTTCGCCAGTGCCAGGCTGTTCAGGTCATGGAGCAGGGACAGATCCCCGATCAGCAGGGTGGCCCCGGCCGGATGCCCCATGGCCAGTCCCATGGCCGTGGCCACCAGTCCGTCGATGCCGCTGGCCCCCCGGTTGGTGATGCAGCGATTGCCGCGTCCGGGACGGGCGACCATGTCCAGCAGTCGGATGCTCAGGCTGTTGCCGGGCAGCAGCAGCATGTCCTCCGGGATCGTCTCGGTGATGATGCGGGCCGCGGCCGGCTCCGAGAACGGATAGGTCAGTGCCAACGTCAGATGCTCGCCGAGCTGGGACTGCAGGGCGTCGATGCCCAGCCCTCGCTGGGGCGGGATCTGGATCTGGCCGCAGAACTCGGGAATCGAGGCCTGGATCTGGGTGGCCCGGTGCTCCGGGTCCAGACTGTCCTCATGGGGACTCACTAACCAGTACTGACCCTGGAAGCCTGCCAGCCATTGATTGATCCGCTTGCTGGTGATGCGGCCGCCGAACTGGATCACCTGATGCATGGCCTTGAAGCGGCGTCTGACATGGGTGATCGCCAGCAGCAGATCCGGATGGGCCAGGACGCAGGGATGTTCCGTGAGCCGCAGCTGGCTGCCGATGTCGGCCAGGATGGGTACCGAGGACCGTTCGGCCAGGGCCAGGACCGCCGCGGCCTCGTCGGTATCCAGTTGCCCGGCGACGAATATCACCGGCTCCCTGAGCCGATGCAGGCTGAAGCCGGGCAATGGCGGCGGGGAGGATGCCACCGGTACCACGTCGGACAGCCAGGGGCCGAAGTCGACGGGCGCTTCGGTGCCGTAGAGTGGTTCCCGGAACGGGACATTGACATGCACGGGACCGCGTCCGGGTCCCTGGAGCCGGGCGAGGACCGTATCCAGCTGCTGGGCCAGCCAGCCGCCGGTCAGGGCCGCGTCGGGGGCCGGCAGATTCAGGGCTGCACGCACATGGTGCTGGAAGATGCCCGGTTGGACGATGGCCTGGTTGGCGCCGCAGCCCACCAGTTCCTCGGGACGATCGGCGGTGATCGCCACCAGGGGCTGATGGGTCTGGAAGGCCTCCACCAGGGCCGGATGCAGGTTGGGCACGGCGGTGCCCGAGGTGGTGATCAGGGCGACCGGGCGTCGCTTGGCCTTGCACAGCCCCAGGCCCAGGAAGGCCAGGCCACGTTCATCGAAGTGGGTATGCAACCGTAGCTCGGGATGGTCGTCCCGATAACGGGCCGCAGCCAGAGCCAGGGGGGCACTGCGACTGCCCGGGGCCAGGCAGATATCCCGTATCCCATGCTGATAAAGACGCTCTATCAGCAGATGCGCCCATGCCTCATTGATGTGGGTGAACGGTGCCCCCATGACCGCCCCTCAGGATTCCAGCACGGCGAGGAAGGACTCGATCTTGGCTTCCAGTTCGTTCCATTCCGCGGCGGGGTCGGAGCCTTCCACGATACCGACGCCGGAGTAGCACAACGCCTGATTGCGATGGAGCAGGGTGGAGCGGATGGCCACGGCGAATTCCGAGCGTTGCGGGCAGATCCTGCCGATCACGCCGCTGTACCAGCCTCGGTGAGCGGTCTCCTGACGGCTGATCAGGTCCCGGGCCTCGCCGCGGGGAAAGCCGCAGACCGCCGGAGTGGGGTGCAGGGCCGCCAGCAACTGCTCGTCACGCACGTCCTCCCTGAGGGTGGCATGGATGGGCAGGTAGCGGTGCTGGATGCGATCCAGCTTGAAGACACCGGCCTGGGCCTGGGCGGGGCCTTCGATCTGGGTGATCCAGGGCGCGATCTGTTCACGTACATAGCGGGTGACCAGCTCATGCTCATGGATCAGCTTGGGATCTTGCAGCAGGACGCGTTCCAGGGCCGCGTCTTCCTGCGCCGTGCCGCCGCGGCGCACGGTGCCGGCCAGGGATTCGGTGAATACATGTCGGCCGGAACGACTGAACAGGCGCTCCGGGGAGCATCCCATGAACAGCCGTTCCCCATTTTCAATGGCAAAGCAGAAGCTGCCGGGATTGCTGCGATGCCAGCGTTCCAGGGTCAGAAAGGCTGGCGGGGATTCGTTCAGTTGCAGGTCCACCCGCCGGGCCAGCACCACCTTGCGGATGGGACCCTGGGCGATGTGGTTAAGGATGTTACCGATGTGGCGGCTGCAGGTGTCGAAGTCCATGTGGTCGACGCGCCGGGTGATGCGCACGCTTGCCCGGGGGAGGCCGTCTGCCGGAGTCTGACGCAGTCGGCACAGGGCCGCGATGAGCCGGGTCTTGCGGGTCATGAAATCCCGTCGTGAGTCCGCCAGCAGATTCACGCCCAGGCGGCACTGGCCTCCCTGTCGTCGCAGCTCGACGGCCGGCAGCACGAAACGGGCCGCCGGAAACCCTTCCCAGTCGTCTTTCCCGGCCTGGCCGTCGAAGGAAAAGCCGCCGATGAATGCCGTGGCCTGTCCGCCGAGGATGTCGCGGATCCGGCGCAGCAGGGCAGGGTAGGCAGCGGCTTCCCGTGCGCTCAACGCCGCGGCAATGCCGATGCCGGCGATGCTTTCGTCCCCTTCCCGGTTCTGCCACAGGCTACGCTCGCCGGCTGGCGCGGCCTGCAGCCAGCGGAAGGGATTGGTCCTCGGGACAGGTACGCTCAGGTGCAGCAGATGGTCGCTGCGGAAGGACCAGTTCTTGATCCGGCCCAGCAGGGTTTCCACCGCCCCATGCAGGGGATTGCTGGTATCCAGACAGCCGCCTCCGGCATCTCGGCCCACGCCCGGGGTACCGGCGCCCAGAGGCTGGTCGAGTGATACCGGATATTGACTGACTGATGACACGGTACATCCTCTGAACAAGTGGCCGGCCTCGCGCTCCCGTTCCGGGCCGCCCGCCGAAAATTATAAAAACCGGTGAATGGGGGCGGATATGACTTATATCACTTTGGATTGTGCCACAGGCGCGACGTTCCGAAATGCCGTGATGGCGACATCATGAATCACCGGTTCAGGTATATGTTAATAAAAATGGGTTGCCGATCAGTCCTGCTTGAAAGCACGCCGCTCCAGCCCAATATCCAGGATTAATCTGACATAGTCTCAAGGGGTTTTGCCACCATGCGCATGGATAAATTCACCAGCAAGTTCCAGCTGGCACTGGCCGATGCCCAGTCCCTGGCCGTGGGTCGTGATCATCAGATGATCGAACCGGTCCACCTGATGATCGCCCTGCTGGACCAGGCGGGGGGATCGGTGCGGCCCCTGCTGGCTCAGAGCGGCGTCAATGTGAACCTGCTGAGGTCCCAGCTGGGGGAGGCCCTGGAGCGTCTGCCCAGCGTGGAGGGGGCGGCCGGTGACCTGCACATTTCCAACGACCTCGGCCGGTTGCTGAACCTGTGCGACAAGCTGGCCCAGGACCGCAAGGATCAGTTCATCTCTTCCGAGCTGTTCGTGCTGGCTGCCCTGGAGCATCAGGGGCAACTGGGCGAGCTGCTCCGCAAGACCGGCGCCACCAAGGGGGCCATCGACAAGGCCATTCATGACTTGCGCGGGGGGCAGCGGGTGGATGACCCCAATGCGGAGGAGCAGCGCAAGGCCCTGGAAAAATACACCATCGATCTCACCGAGCGGGCCGAACAGGGCAAGCTGGACCCGGTGATCGGTCGCGACGAGGAGATCCGCCGCGCCATTCAGGTGCTGCAGCGGCGCACCAAGAACAACCCCGTCCTCATCGGCGAGCCCGGCGTGGGCAAGACCGCCATCGTCGAGGGGCTGGCCCAGCGTATCGTGGACGGCGAAGTGCCCGAGGGTCTGAAGGACCGGCGGTTGCTGTCCCTGGACATGGGGGCGCTCATCGCCGGGGCCAAGTTCCGTGGTGACTTCGAGGAGCGGCTCAAGGCGGTGCTCAGTGACCTGGCCAAGCAGGAGGGACGGGTGATCCTGTTCATCGACGAGCTGCACACCATGGTGGGCGCCGGCAAGGCGGAGGGATCCATGGACGCGGGCAACATGCTCAAGCCGGCCCTGGCGCGGGGAGAGCTCCACTGCATCGGCGCCACCACCCTGGACGAGTATCGCAAGTATGTGGAGAAGGACGCCGCCCTGGAGCGGCGCTTCCAGAAGGTGCTGGTGAACGAACCCAACGTGGAGGACACCATCGCCATCCTGCGTGGCCTCAAGGAGCGTTATGAGGTCCATCACGGGGTGGAGATCACCGATCCGGCCATTGTCGCCGCCGCGACCCTGTCTCATCGCTACATCACGGATCGCCAGCTGCCGGACAAGGCCATCGATCTGGTGGACGAGGCGGCCAGCCGCATCCGCATGGAGATCGACTCCAAGCCCGAGAGCATGGATCGCCTGGAGCGGCGTCTGATTCAGCTCAAGATCGAGCGCGAAGCCCTGAGAAAGGAATCCGACGAGGCTTCGCTCAAGCGCCTGGAGGCCCTGGAGGGGGAGATCGATCGCCTGGAGCGGGAGTATTCGGACCTGGACGAGATCTGGAAGGCGGAAAAGGCCGCCCTGTCCGGCACCGCCTCCATCAAGGAAGAACTGGAGCGGGCCCGGTTGGAACTGGAGACCGCGCGCCGGGCCGGCGACCTGGGGCGCATGTCCGAGTTGCAATACGGCCGTATTCCCGAGCTGGAACGGCAACTGGACATGGCCGCCCAGGCGGAAATGCACGAGATGCGGTTGTTGCGCAACAAGGTGACCGACGAGGAGATTGCCGAGGTGGTTTCCCGCTGGACCGGCATCCCCGTTGCCAAGATGCTGGAAGGGGAGCGGGAGAAGCTGCTGCGCATGGAGGAGGCCCTCACCCGGCGCGTGGTGGGGCAGGACGAGGCAGTGAGGGCCGTGGCCGATGCCATCCGCAGGGCACGGGCGGGGCTTTCCGATCCCAACCGCCCCAATGGCTCCTTCCTGTTCCTGGGGCCCACCGGGGTGGGCAAGACCGAGCTGACCAAGGCCCTGGCCGCCTTCCTGTTCGACACCGACGAGGCCATGGTGCGCATCGACATGTCGGAGTTCATGGAGAAACATTCCGTGGCCCGGCTCATCGGCGCCCCTCCGGGCTATGTGGGCTACGAGGAAGGCGGCTATCTGACCGAGGCAGTCAGGCGCAAGCCCTACTCGGTGATCCTGCTGGACGAGGTGGAAAAGGCCCATCCGGATGTCTTCAACGTGCTGTTGCAGGTGCTGGATGACGGCCGTCTCACCGATGGCCAGGGCCGCACGGTGGATTTTCGCAACAGCGTGATCGTGATGACCTCCAATCTGGGCTCCCAGTTGATCCAGGAAATGGCCGGCGAGGAACACTATGACCAGATGAAGGCGGCGGTGATGGAGGTGGTCGGCACCCATTTCCGTCCCGAGTTCATCAATCGGGTGGACGAGGTGGTGGTCTTCCATCCCCTGGGTCGGGATCAGATCCGGGCCATCACCACCATTCAGCTGGATTATCTGCGTCGTCGCCTGGCGGATCGCGACCTGCGACTGACGGTATCCGAGGCGGCCCTGGATCGCCTGGGCGAAGCCGGGTTCGACCCGGTCTACGGTGCCCGCCCCTTGAAGCGGGCGATTCAGCAGCAGCTGGAAAATCCGCTGGCCCAGCGTATCCTGCGGGGCGAGTACGGCCCCGGGGATGTGGTGGCGGTGGATTGTGCCGGGGAGGGGCTGACCTTCGGCAATGATCGCGATATGCTTCGCCCATGAGCGAAACACTGCAATTATCAGGTGAACTGGTCCAGCAGCTGCAGGAAGTGCTGGCGACTCACGATCCCCGTTGCGGGGATCCTCTGGTGGCGGTCCAGTACATGGCCGCCGTCACCGGCTATCTGCTGGCCTGCCAGCACGTGCCGGACGATCGGCGCCGGGAGTTCCTGGAGCAGTTGCAGGCTTTCATGGGAAGCGTGTTCGAGGACGTGGTGGCACAGCAGCGTCAGGTGCCGCCGGAGCCCGCCCACGCCCCCCAGGAGGCCTTCGGTATCTGGCGCCCGGGCGATCCGTGAATGCCGGACGACCCTTGCCTCAGGGCGGCGTCCGGCGGCCCTTGTTGGCTTTCATCAGCGCCCGGAGCATGGCTTCCTGCTGATTGAAGGAGGCCGGTTGCGCCCCGGTGCTCCGCGCTTCTCGCGGACCCGGTTCTTCTCCTCGACCTTGGTAACCCGGCGGCGGCCGATGATCCGGCCGCAGGAAATGGCGCATGCGCAGGGTCTTGTTGAGGTGCGTGACGCGGCGGTCGATCCAGAACAGGTCGAAAATCGCGCCGCCCAGCAGACCCAGGGCCGGTAGCAGCAGCCAGATTCCGGCACCGATGGGAACGCCCAACAGCAGGCTCAGACTCAGGATCAGGTAGGCAATCCCGCCGAGGGGTTCCTTCAGATAGAATCGATGCAGGCCCAGCGGGAAAGCGGCCATCAGGGCATAGGCAACGACAGGGCGGCGCATGTCGCGGATGTATTCGGCATTCATCTGCTGCAGACCGGCCCCCTTGAGGTCCAGCTGCCTCCAGGCCTTGCTCATGCATACCCTCCCGTTGCAGTCACCATACCCAATCATCAGAGTGTAGGACGAAATCAGGGATATCCCATCATGGCGGATCGACGACTTCAGGTGTTCTATACGGTGGCGCGACTTTTGTCGTTCACCAAGGCGGCGGAAGCCCTTCACATGACCCAGCCGGCAGTCACCTTTCAGGTCCGCCAGCTGGAGGAACACTTCAATACGCGGCTGTTCGATCGTACCCATAACCGGGTCAGCCTCACCGAGGCGGGACGCACTGCCTACGGGTATGCCGAGCGCATCTTCGAGGCCTACACGGAGATGGACAACGCCATTCGGGAGATCACCGGCGATGTCACCGGCGCACTGACCCTGGGGGCCAGCACTACCATCGCCGAGTACATGCTTCCAGCCTTGCTGGGTAACTTCAAGAAGAAGTATCCGGAAGTGAACCTGCGCCTGAAGGTGTCCAATTCCGAGGGGATCGTCTCCATGGTGGAGAACAACATCATCGACCTTGGCGTGGTGGAAGGCCCCGTGTCCAACCGCAACCTGCAGGTGGAGATGTGCCGACTGGATCAACTGGTGGTCATTGTCCCACCCTCCCACCCCCTGGCGAAGAAGGGCTGCCTGAGCATCGAAGAGATCCTGCCGTTCCCCTTCATTTGTCGGGAAGAGGGTTCGGGCACCCGCGAGGTGATCATGGATTATCTGGTCGCCCAGGACGTGGATCGCAACGGCCTGGCCATCTGTCTGGAACTGGGCAGCCCCGAGGCGATCAAAGGCGCTGTCGAGGCCGGCATGGGGATCTCCATCCTCTCCCGTTCCACCATCGACAAGGAACTGGCTCTGGAACGTCTGGTGGGCATTCCGCTGGAGCCGCCCCTGACGCGACAGTTTTCGTTCGTGCATCAGCGCCAGAAGTTCCGCTTGCGGGCCATGGAGGAACTCTTGTCCTTCGCCCGTGATTACTGCGAAACCCAGTCCGCTGCCGAGGGGGAGTGCTGTTCCTCTTCCTGACCGGTCCGATCCAGGACCCGGTGCTTCAAGGCCGCGGACCCTGCAAGGGAGTCCGCCGTGAAGAATTACGCGGTTGTACAGCACAGCTATGCGGAGTTTCTCGGCCTGATCGAGAGTCATCTGGAGCGCCGGGATATCGGCTTCAGTTATTTCCGTCCCTTTGTCGGACAGGGACTGCCGGGATCAGCCGCCCAGTTCGATGGCCTCTGGCTGCTGGGGGGCGCTTGGCCCACCGCCGATGAGGCCCGCAATCCCCAGGTGCCCGATGAGTTGCGCCTGATCGACATTTTCCGCAAGGCCCGGCGTCCGGTGGTGGGGCTTGGCATGGGGGGGCTGCTGGTGGCGCAGGCCGCCGGCGGCGAGGCGACCCTGTCGCCTGAGTGCACCGCGGGCTTCGTCACCGCCCGCAAGACGGCGGCAGGGGAGGGTGATCCGCTGGCGGAGGCCGTGGACGGGCAGCCGGTGCTGGTCATGTACCATGGCGGTGTCATCCTGCCCGAGGGGTTGGAGCCCATCCTGGTGGACGAGTCGGGGCGCTGGCTGGCGGTGCGGCCCGATCCCCTGACCTACGGCCTGTTGTTCCGGCCCGAGCTCAAGCCGGGCATGTTGGAAGACATCATCATGGAGCCTGGACACAATCCGCCCCCCGACATCACGGCACTGCTGGTGCAGGCCCGGGACCGCTGGCCGCATATGCAGGATCTGACGGCCCGGGTGGTGGTGGCCCTGGTGACGGCGCTGGGCCTGATGCAGGAGCGCCGCAAGATGCCCGTGTTCAATCTCAAACTGGAGCCCAAGTGAGTCTGCCGCCCCATTCCGCCCATGCCTCCCCCGAGCGACGCCTGCGGAGCCTGTATCGTGGCCTGTCGGCCGCTGATCGGGAGACCCTGCTGGCCTTTGCCGAGTTCCTTGCCGGCCGCGCCGCGGCGGCACCCACATCCGTTCCCGCTCCCGAACCCATTCCCCGTCCCGAGGAGGAGAGCGTGATCCGGGCCATGAAACGCCTGTCCGCCACCTATCCGATGCTGGACAAGGCGTGTCTGCTCAACGAGACTTCACAGCTGATGACCCAACATGTGATGCAGGGGCGGGCGGCGGTGGAAGTGATCGATGAACTGGAGGCGGTGTTTGCCCGCCATTATCAGCGTCTGTGCGAGGCCCCCGAATGATCCCGGTCCTGCGTCGCTGGTACGAACGCCATTTTTCCGATCCCCAGGTGGTGATCCTGGCATTCCTTCTGCTGTTGGGATTTGCCGTGGTGCTGTTTGCCGGCCGGTTGCTGGCGCCGTTGCTGGCCAGCATCATCATCGCCTACCTGCTGGAGGGGGCCGTACGTCGCCTGCAGAACTGGCGCATCCCGCGCATGGCGGCGGTGACCCTGGTCTTCCTGGTGTTCATGGCGGTGCTGGTGGCCACCCTGCTGGTGGTGGTGCCGGTCATGAGTCAGCAGATCACCCAACTGGTGCGGGAACTGCCCAGCATGGTGGTGCAGGGACAGAACATCCTGCTGCAATTGCCCGAGCGCTATCCCCAGTTCATCACCGAGGAGCAGGTGCGCGAGATCATGGGCGCCATCCGGGCCGAATCCATCGCCCTGGGGCAGCGGGTGGTGAACCTGACCCTGGCCTCGGCCATGCACGCGGTCACCATCATGGTCTACCTGGTCATCGTGCCCATCATGGTGTTTTTCCTGCTCAAGGACAAGGATGCCATCCTGGGCTGGATCACCGGTTTCCTGCCCCGGGACCGGGGCCTGGCCAACGAGGTCTGGGCTGAGGTGAACATCAAGATCGCCAGCTACGTCCGCGGCAAGTTCGTGGAGATCCTCATCGTCTGGGCCGCCAGCTACCTGACCTTCATCTACTTCAATCTCAACTACGCCCTGCTACTGTCATTCATGGTGGGGCTGTCGGTGATCATCCCCTACATCGGTGCGGCCCTGGTGACCATTCCAGTGGCGGTGGTGGCCTATTTCCAGTTCGGGGTGAGCAGCGAGTTCACCTATGTGCTGATTGCCTATGCGGTGATCCAGTTCCTGGACGGCAACGTGCTGGTGCCCCTGCTGTTCTCCGAGGTGGTGAACCTGCATCCGGTGGCCATCATCACCGCGGTGATCCTGTTCGGCGGGTTGTGGGGGTTGTGGGGGGTCTTCTTTGCCATCCCGCTGGCCACCCTGATCCAGGCGGTGATCCGTTCCTGGCCCCGCCATGGCAACATGCCCGATCATGAGGAACAGGCACGTTACGACAACGAGGCGGCCTGAGCGCGGGTTTTCAGAGATGCTCGGAGGCAAAATCCGCCAGTCGTGAGCGTTCGCCCCGCTGCAGCAGTACGTGGCCGGCATGGTCCCAGTCCTTGAAGCGATCGACCACGTAGGTCAGGCCCGAGGTGGTTTCCGTCAGGTAGGGGGTATCGATCTGCCCCACGTTTCCCAGGCAGACCACCTTGGTCCCCGGGCCGGCCCGGGTGATCAGGGTCTTCATCTGCTTGGACGTGAGATTCTGGGCCTCGTCCAGAATGATGAAACGATTGAGGAAGGTGCGCCCGCGCATGAAGTTCAGGGAGCGGATCTTGATTCGGCTGCCGATCAGATCCTGAGTCGCCGCCCGACCCCAGTCGCCCCCGGTCTCGG
The DNA here is from genome assembly GCF_000225005.1 of Ectothiorhodospira sp. PHS-1. Lineage (NCBI taxonomy): Bacteria > Pseudomonadati > Pseudomonadota > Gammaproteobacteria > Chromatiales > Ectothiorhodospiraceae > Ectothiorhodospira > Ectothiorhodospira sp. PHS-1. The sequence goes on from NZ_AGBG01000001.1 coordinate 19,354, forward strand.
AGCGGGTGAGCACTTCCAGGTTGTCCATCAGGGCCCCCATCCACGGGGTCATCTTCTCTTCCTCGGTGCCGGGCAGAAAGCCGATGTCCTCGCCGACCGGCACCGTCACCCGGGTCATGATGATTTCCCGGTAGCGGTTGTCCTCCAGGGTCTGGGCCAGGCCCGCCGCCAGGGTGAGCAGGGTCTTGCCGGTGCCCGCCGTGCCCACCAGCGAGACAAAGTCCACCTCCGGATCCATCAGCAGGTTCAGGGCAAAGTTCTGTTCCCGGTTGCGGGCGTGAATGCCCCAGACCGTGTGTCGTGCGCCGGTGTAATCCCGGGCCAGTTCCACCACCGCGGAGTCACCTTCCCGGCGTCTTACCAAGGCGGTGAACGCAGGATCGTCTTCCCGGTAGAGACACTGGTTGGGGTGCCACTGGGTCACCAGCGGGCCGGTGAGGCGATAGAACGTGCGACCGCTCTCCTGCCAGGAATCCATGGATTTGCCGTGGCTGTCCCAAAAATCCGCCGGCAGCTCGCAGGTGCCCCGGTAGAGCAGGTCCACGTCGTCCAGAACCTGATCGTTGTAGTAGTCCTCCGCATGGATGCCCAGTACCGCCGCCTTGATGCGCAGGTTGATGTCCTTGGAGACCAGGGTGACGGCTTCGTCCGGCCGTTCTCCCTGCAGCGCCAGGGCCGTGCTCAGGATGGTGTGATCCGGGGTGCGCCCAGGCAGGCTGTCCGGCAGATGGGAGGACAGCACGCGGGTCTGGAAGAACAGCCGGCCGGTACCCGCGGCATCCGAGTCGCCCAGGCGCGCGCCGGTCAGGGGCAGCCCCTGGGCAATCTGGGCGTGGCTCACGTCCGCCATCAGTTCATCGATGAACCGGCTGGCCTGGCGTACGTTGCGGGCGACCTCGGAAACGCCCTTCTTGGCCTTGTCCAGTTCCTCCAGGACCACCATGGGGAGGAACACATCATGTTCCTTGAAGCGGAACAGCGCCGCTGGATCGTGCATGAGCACATTAGTGTCCAGCACGAACAGGCGCTTGCCGTGGATGTCCTTCTTGACCATGGACGAGCTCCGGGGGGCGGGAATGGAGGTGTCAGAGTGCGTCGACGGCCTTGAGCACTTCGTCCACATGGCCGGCCACCTTCACCTTGCGCCATTCCCGGCGGAGGACGCCGTCCCGGTCGATGAGGAAGGTGCTGCGCTCGATGCCTCGCACCTGTTTACCGTACATGTTTTTCAGCTTCATGACCCCGAACGGCTCGCAGACCGTTTCGGATTCATCGGCCAGCAGTTCGAAGGGAAAGCCGTGCTTGGCCTTGAACTTCTCGTGGGACTTGAGGCTGTCGCGGGAAATGCCGATCACTGTGACGCCGGCGGCGCGAAACTCATTGTGGCGGGCGGTGAAGTCCTTGCCTTCCGTGGTGCAGCCGGCGGTATCGTCCTTGGGGTAGAAGTAGATCACCACCGGGCCTTGCGCCAGCAGTGTCGAGAGTCGGATGGGGGCGCCGCCGGTGGCGGGGAGTTCAAAATCGGGCACGCTCCCGCCGATTTCGATCGTGTTGTCCGTCATGGGCCTGGTCTCCTGAGCCTGAAATCACTGCAAATCAGCCTGGCGGGGTGGCCTCATGTATCGCTGACCTACCCCTTGATGGGTTCGATGACACCATCCAGATTCAGTTCATCACAAAAATCCAGAAAGTCCTCCCGCAGGGAGGCGATATGTTCCGTGGTGGGGATCTCCACCGACAGGTGGGCATTGAACATGGGGGTGCCGGAGTGAACGGCCACATAGGCATGGCTGTTGAGTTCACGGATGCCCACCCCGCGGGCAGTGAAGAAGCCCACCAGCTGATGCACGATCCCCGGCTGATCCAGGGAAATCACATCCACGGAGTAGGGCAGGCTCGGCACCACCGTATCCTGGCGCGGACCCGTGCGCCGGGACAGGATTTCCAGGTCCGCCTGTCGTCCCAGGGCCGCCAACGCACCGTCCAGCTTGCTCAGGGTGTTCCAGTTGCCCGATACCAGCATGAGGGCGGCAAAGGTGCCCCCCAGGGCCGACATGTGACTGTCCTGGATGCTGCAGCCGCTTTCCAGGATCACCCGTGACAATTGCTCCGCCAGTCCCGGGCGGTCCTCCCCCATGGTGGAAATGACCAGATGAGTTGTGCGGGGATGTTTGGTGGGCTGGGGCATGGTCACGGACAGGTAATGATGATGGGCAAAGGGTATCAGTTTCCGCCTGCCTCGCCTATCGAGGCAGCGGCGGTGGCGAGGCGTCCGCGGCGGCATGGAAACAATCCCGCACGCACCCGCGTCATGGCTTGATGGTGAAGAGGGCGGACATTACTATGTCCGCTTGCATTCAGCGCGGAGGTTTCGATGTTTCACGGCAGCATGGTGGCACTGGTCACACCCATGGAGGAGGATGGCTTCATCTCCGAATCGGCGCTGGAGCGGCTGGTGGAGTTTCATATCGACCAGGGGACCGACGCCATCGTTGCGGTGGGCACCACCGGGGAGTCCGCCACCCTGGATGTGGACGAGCACTGCCGGGTGCTCCGCCTTGTGGTGGAGTTCGCCGCCGGACGCGTTCCCGTGATTGCCGGGACCGGGGCCAATTCCACGGCGGAGGCCATCGACCTGACCCGGGTGGCCATGAAGATGGGGGTCGATGCCTGCCTGCTGGTGACGCCCTACTACAACAAGCCCACCCAGGAGGGGCTGTACCGTCATTATCGGGCCATCGCCGATGCCGTGCCCATTCCCCAGATCCTTTACAATGTCCCCGGACGGACCGCCGTGGACCTGCTGCCCGAGACCGTGGAACGCCTGGCGGACATTTCCAACATCGTCGGTCTCAAGGAAGCCACGGGGGATCTGGACCGGGCCCGCCTCCTGATGGAGCGATGCGGCGACCGTCTGGATCTCTACAGCGGTGACGATGCCACCAGCCTGGAATTCATGCTGGCCGGCGGCAAGGGCATCATCTCGGTCACGGCCAACGTGGCACCGCGCGCCATGCATGACATGTGCGCCGCGGCACTGGCCGGCGACAGGGAGGCCGCCGTGGCCGCCGATACCCCCGTCAAGGGGCTGCACAAGGCCCTGTTCCTGGAGTCGAACCCCATTCCGGTCAAGTGGGCCCTGCACGAGATGGGCCTGATCCCGCCCGGGATCCGCCTGCCGCTGACGCCCCTGTCCGAACCCCTGTGCGAGCCCCTGCGTGAAGCCCTGCGGGCCGCCGGCATACCCTTGAGTACCTATCCTGCATGAAGACATCTCTCAATATGGCCAGGGCCTGGATACTGCTGCCGGGCCTGACTGCCGTCATGGTGCTGACCGCCTGCGGGAGCCTCGGCTCCCGTGATGGTCACGCCGACAGTCGCGAAACCCGGGCCCTGGAAGTCCCCCCCGACCTGGTGGCCCCGAACGTGGACCCGAGTTTCCGCATCCCCGAGCAGACCACGGCCCGGGCCAGCGCCCTGGAGGATCGCCGGGCAGTGCCGGGAGAGATCTCTTCCGGCACCCAGGCCCGGGTGCCGGTCCTGGTGGATGCGAGCACGCTGCAGCTTCGTCGCGAAGGCAATGTGCGCTGGCTGGAGGTGGAGGATACGCCGCCGGCGGATCTCTGGCCCCAGCTGAGGGCCTTCTTCCAGGCCCAGTCGCTGCCCCTGAACCGGGAAGCGCCGGCGTTGGGCATTCTGGAAACCGAGTGGTTCCAGGCCCGTGCCCAGGTGCCCATGGAGGGCGGTATCCGAGGTTTGCTGGGCAGGCTGTTCGGCGATTTCTACGATGCCAGTACCCGGGACCAGTATCGTGTGCGGCTGGAGCCCCAGGGGGACTCCGGCACGGCCGTCTTTGTCAGCCATCGCAGTGTCGAGGAAGTGGCCGAGCGGGAGGATATTGTCCGCTGGCGCATGCGTCCCTCCGATCCGGAAGCCGAGGCCGAGATGCTGGTGCGCCTGATGGTGCATCTGGGTCTGGAGCCCGAGCAGGCCGCCCAAGCCCTGGGGCAGGCCCCCGATCTCACCCCGGGGCTGCGCCTGAGCGAGGCGAATGGTGAAACCGCCCTGGAGGTTCGGGGTGAGTTCACCGGGCTTTGGCGCCGCATGGGGGTGTTGCTGGATCGGGCCGCTCTGCTGGTGGATGACCAGGACCGCAGTGAAGGGGTGTATTACGTGACCTTCCGGCCCGAGGCCCATGAGCGCCGGGGCGGTTTCTTCAGTCGCCTGTTCAGTACCGGTGAGAGTGCCAGGCTGCGACCCGATACCCAGTACCAGATTCATTTGCGGCAGGCAGGGGATTGGGTGCAGGTGATTCCCCGCTCCCAGGCCGGGGAAGCCCTGTCAGGCGGTGAGGCCGCCGCGGTACTGGAGCGGATCGAGCAGGAGCTCAATCCCGGCGGCAATCAGGGGTAGGGCCCATCGGCTTCACGGGCAGGGGCATGGCACCCCTGCCCGGGTCCCTGGCGTCAACCTGCCGTCTTGTCCTTTTCGATGAGGGCATAGGCGGAATGGTTGTGAATGGACTCGAAGTTCTCCGAGGATACGGAATAGGCACTGATCCGTGCATCCCCGTTCAGGCGGATGGCGATGTCGCGAACCAGGTCTTCCACGAACTTGGGATTGTCGTAGGCCCGCTCCGTCACATACTTCTCGTCCGGCCGCTTGAGCAGACCGTAGAGCTCGCAGGAGGCTTGGGATTCCACCAGATCGATGAGTTCCTCCACCCAGACGAACTGTTCCACCCGGGCATTGACGGTGACGTGGGAACGCTGATTGTGGGCGCCGTACTCGGAGATGCCCTTGGAGCAGGGGCAGAGGCTGGTGACCGGCACCACCACCTGAATGTTCATGCTCGGTCTGCCGTCACTGATCTCGCCGATGAAGGTGACTTCGTAGTCCATCAGGCTCTGCACGCCGGATACCGGCGCCGCCTTGTTGACGAAGAAGGGGAAGCGCATCTCAATGTGCCCGGTGGCGGCTTCCAGGCGCTCCGCCATCTCGTGCAGCATGGTCTTGAACGAGTCCACGGTGATCTCGTATTCGTGGGTGTTGAGGATCTCCACGAAGCGGGACATGTGGGTGCCCTTGAAGTCCTGGGGCAGGTTCACATACATGTTGAAGGAGGCTACCGTGTGCTGGTCCTTGCCGGTGCGATCCCGCACCCGTACCGGATGGCGGATGTCCTTGATGCCCACCTTGTTGATGGGGATGCGCCGGGTATCGGCGCTGGACTGCACATCGGGGATGGCCGAGGCGCGGGCCGGGGAGGCGGTTGTGCTCATGACGGTGTCCTTTGGCTACTCTTCCGTATAGCGGACACAGGCCCGCTCGGTCTCCCACAGGGTGATGGCGCTGACCCGGACGCCCGGTGCGTTCAGGCGGGCAGCCATCTCCCGGAAGAACCAGGCCGCGATGTTCTCGGCCGTGGGGTTCACGTCCCGGAAGGGTGCCAGATCGTTGAGATAGGTGTGATCCAGCTCGCCGGCGATGTCTCTCGCCAGCGACTTGATGGTCTTGAAGTCCACGGCCATGCCCAGGGAATCCAGCACCGTGGCCTCCACTTCGGCTTCGACCTTCCAGTTATGACCATGCAGGCGGGAACAGTTCCCCGGGTAATCACGGAGCGTATGTGCCGACGCGAAATCGGTCAGCACCTTGAGGGTGTATTTGGGCACGGCGGGCTATTGTTTACCAGTTTTGTCGGATATTACGCGACTGTCATGAGCGGCACAAGCCTGCTGATCACAGGCGGGCCTTGATGGCGGCCTCGATGCCGGCCGTGTCCAGCCCCGCATCGGCGAGGAGTTCCTCGCGGGTGCCGTGGCTCTGGAAACGGTCGGGGAGGCCCAGGTGGAGCAGGCGGGCGGTCACGTCATGGCGTGCCAGGCACTCGGCCACGGCGCTACCGGCCCCGCCGGCGACCACATTGTCCTCGATGGTGACGATGAGGTCATGGGTACGAGCGGCTTCCAGCACCCGGGTTTCGTCCAGGGGGCGGACAAAACGCATGTTGATCACGGTCGCATCCAGGGTGTCGGCCACTTCCAGAGCCTGGGTGAGCAGGGTGCCGAAGGCCAGGATGGCCACGCCCTTGCCCTTGCGGCGGATGTCGGCCTCGCCCACGGGCAGGGGCAGCAGGCCTTCGTCGATGGTCACGCCGGTGCCCTTGCTGCGGGGGTAACGCACCGCTGCCGGCTGATCCAGCAGATAGCCGGTGGACAGCATGCGGCGGCATTCGTTTTCGTCGGCGGGGGTCATGATGACCATGCCGGGGATGCAGCGCAGGAAGGACAGATCGAAGCTGCCCGCATGGGTGGGGCCGTCGGGACCCACCACACCGGCGCGATCGATGGCCAGCAGCACCGGCAGATCCTGCAGCACCACGTCGTGGATCAGCTGGTCATAGGCGCGCTGCAGGAAGGTGGAGTAAATGGCCACCACCGGCTTCAAGCCCTCGCAGGCCATGCCGGCGGCCAGGGTGAGGGCGTGCTGCTCGGCAATGCCCACATCGTGGTAACGCTCCGGGTACTTGCAGGCAAAGGCCCGCATGCCGGAACCCTCGCACATGGCCGGTGTGATGGCCACCATGCGCTCGTCGGCGGCGGCCTGGTCGCACAGCCAGTCGCCGAACACCTGGGTATAGGTGGGCGTGCCGCCGCTCTTGCCGTTCTGGATACCCTGTTCCGGATCGAAGCTGCCCACGCCATGGTAGGTGCAGGGGTCTTCCTCCGCCGGGGCGTAGCCGCGGCCCTTATGGGTGACCACGTGGAGCAGCAGCGGCCCGTCCATGGCCTGCAGGTTGCGCAGCATCTTGACCAGTCCGACCATGTCATGGCCATCGACGGGGCCGTAGTAGTTCAGGCCCAGTTCCTCGAACAGGGTGCCTGGAATGATCATGCCCTTGACGTGTTCTTCGGCGCGACGCATGAATTCGCGCATGGGGGGCATGTGCTCCAGGACCTTCTTGCTGCCTTCCCGCATGGTGGAGTAGATGGGGCCGGACAACAGGCGGGCCAGATAGCGGTTCATCGCGCCTACGTTGGGCGAAATGGACATGTTGTTGTCGTTGAGGATGACCAGCAGATCGGCCTTCTCGTCGCCGGCGTGATTGAGGGCCTCGAAGGCCATGCCGGCGGTCATGGCGCCGTCGCCGATGATGGCGATGGACTTGCGTTTTTCCCCTTTCTGGCGGGCCGCCAGGGCCATGCCCAGTGCTGCGCCGATGGAGGTGCTGGAGTGGCCGACGCCGAAGGCGTCATAGGGGCTCTCCTCTCGCTTGGGGAAGCCGGCGAGGCCGTCCTTCTTGCGCAGGGTGTGCATGGCATCCCGGCGGCCGCTGAGGATCTTGTGGGTGTAGCTCTGATGGCCCACGTCCCAGACCAGGCGGTCTTCCGGGGTGGCGAAGGTATAGTGCAGGGCGATGGTCAGTTCCACGGTGCCCAGATTGGCCGCCAGATGACCGCCGGTGCGGGAAACCGATTCCAGCAGGAAGGCGCGCATCTCGTCCGCCAGTACGGGGAGCTCATTGAGAGAGCACTTGCGCACGTCTTCCGGTGAATGGATGCGAGACAGCAGGGGGTACGAAACGGTGTGTGTCATTTCACTGTCGTTCGGCGAAAAGTGCATTATCCGGAGGGGCGCCCGGCCGCGCAAGCCGAAACCTGCATGGGCCGGGTGCCGCGGCGGTGGCTCAATGGATGCGTTCGATGATGTAGCGTGCGATCCAGCGCAGCAGGTCGGCGCCTTCGTCCAGCTCCTTGAGGCTGTCCAGGGCGCGATCCACCAACTCCCGGGCCTGCTGCTTGGAGGCCTCCAGGCCGATGATGGCCGGATAGGTGGCCTTGCCCAGGGCTTGGTCCGCGCCCTGGGTCTTGCCCAGGGTCTGGGTATCACCTTCAACATCAAGAATGTCGTCACGGATCTGGAAGGCCAGACCGATGGACTTGGCAAAGCAGTCCAGTTTGGCCGTGAGCGGCTCGTCCACATCCGGGCAGCTGTTGAAGCCCAGCATCACGGCGGCCCGGATCAGGGCGCCGGTCTTGTGGATGTGCATGTTTTCCAGCTGGGCGATGTCCGGTGTCTGGCCCTCGAAGCTCAGGTCGATGGCCTGTCCACCCACCATGCCTCGGGAGCCGGATGCCCGGGCAAGGTGTTCGATCATGCGCAGTCGGGCTCGGGGATCGTCCACCATGGCCGGATCGCAGGCCAGGATCTGGAAAGCCAGAGTCTGCATGGCGTCTCCGGCCAGGATCGCCGTGGCCTCGTCATAGGCCTTGTGACAGGTGGGTTTGCCGCGGCGAAGGTCGTCATCGTCCATGGCCGGCAGATCGTCATGGATGAGGGAGTAGACATGGATCAGCTCGACCGCGCAGGCGGGACCATCCAGGCGTTCCAGCGGAACGCCCAGGGCCATGCCGGTGGCATAGGTCAGGACGGGCCGAATGCGCTTGCCGCCGTTGAGTGCCGAGTAGCGCATGGCTTCATGCAGACGCATCGGCAGGATGTTTTCCCCCGGCAGCCAGCCGGCCAGGGCGTTCTCAAACCGTTGCTGCAGTTCGGAAATGCGGGGCTCCACTCAGCGTTCTCCTTCCTCGTCGGACTCGTGGTCCGGCGTGTCAAAATCGATGTCGGTGCCGCTTTCGGTGAGTTGGCGGACCTTTTGTTCAGCCTGGGTCAGGGCCTGCTGGCACCGACGGGTGAGGGCGATGCCGCGCTCGAACTCCTTGAGTGAGACTTCCAGGCTCAGTTCCCCTTGCTCCATGCGGGCGACCAGCGCCTCCAGTGCCTCCAGGTCCTGCTCGAAGGTGGCGGGCTCGGCGGGCGGGAGCGTCTTCTTCACCATCACTACCTGATCCTTGATCGGGGATGTATCTGAAAGGCTGCTAACTTATAGGAATCCGGCGGGACGGGAAAGTCCAACGGCGAGTTTGCCTGTCCTGGATCGGGTCAGATCCACTCCAGGACGTCGCTCAGGCGTCTGGCCGCCATCACATCCATGCCGTCGATGGGCTTTCTGGGGGCGTTGCCGGCGGGCACGATGGCGCGGGTGAAGCCATGCTTGACGGCTTCCCGCAGGCGTTCCTCGCCGTTGGGCACGGGGCGGATCTCCCCTGCCAGACCCACCTCGCCGAAGCTCACCAGTTCATGGGGCAGGGGGCGGTCGCGGAAGCTGGACAGGGCCGCCAGCAGCATGGGCAGGTCCGCTGCCGTCTCGGTGACCCGGACCCCGCCCACCACGTTGACGAAGACATCCTGGTCATACAGGGCCAGGCCGCCATGGCGGTGGAGTACCGCCAGCAACATGGTGAGGCGGTTCTGTTCCAGCCCCACGGTGATGCGGCGCGGCTGCGGGGCATGGCTTTCGGCCACCAGGGCCTGCACCTCAACCATCAGCGGTCGGGTTCCCTCGCGGGTAACCATGATGACGCTGCCGGAGACGGGGGCTTCATGGCGGGACAAAAAGATGGCCGAGGGGTTGGTGACCGGCTTGAGACCGGTTTCCAGCATGGCGAACACGCCCAGTTCGTTGACCGCGCCGAAGCGGTTTTTCACCGCTCGCAGGACCCGGTAGCGTCCCCCGGGATCCCCCTCGAAATAGAGAACGGTATCTACCATGTGCTCCAGTACCCGGGGGCCGGCGATCTGACCTTCCTTGGTGACATGGCCGACGATGAACAGGGCAGTCCCCGTCTGTTTGGCGTAGCGCACCAGGACGGCGGCACTTTCCCGTACCTGGGCCACCGAGCCGGGGGCGGACTGCAGCTGTTCGGAGTAGATGGTCTGGATGGAATCCACCACCATCACCTGGGGTCGTTCCCGTTCCGCGTGGGCGGTGATCCGTTCGACACAGGTTTCGGTGAGCAGGCGCAGGTCGTCGCAGGGCAGGCCCAGGCGGCGCCCTCGCAGGGAGACCTGTTCCGGAGATTCCTCGCCGGTGACATACAGGCTGCGCAGGTCCGGCAGGGTGGCCAGGGTCTGCAGTAGCAGGGTGGACTTGCCGATGCCCGGGTCGCCGCCGATCAGCACCACCGAGCCCTGTACCAGCCCGCCACCCAGGACCCGGTCCAATTCGGAAATGCCGGTGCCGGTACGGGCCTGTTCGCCGCCGCTGACATCGCCCAGGCGGCGCACCTGGGGAGCGGTGGTGCCGGCATAACCGGCAAAACGGCCGGCGGCGGGTGTGGTCGGTGCCGAGACCACCGTCTCCATGGCGTTCCACGCGCCGCAGTCCGGGCACTGGCCGCTCCACTTCGGGGTCAGCGCCCCGCAGGCGGTGCATTGGTACTGGGTCTTTGGTTTGGCCACGACGGCTTACTCCTGTGCCGTCGGGCGTGGCGGCAGGCGAGGGCTGACGCGCACGGTGCGGATGGCGTTGTTCTTCACCTGCACGATTTCCATGGGATACCCCTGTATGAGCACACTGATATTGGCATCGGGAATGGTTTCCAGATGTTCCAGCAGCAGTCCGTTGAGGGTGCGGGGGCCGTCCAGGGGGAAGTGGGAGCCCAGCAGGCGGTTGAGTTCGCGCAGATGGATGGTGGCATCCACCAGGTAGCTGCCGTCGGCCTGGGGGAGGATTTCCGGGGTGATGGCGCCCGGGTCCGAGGTGAACTCGCCCACCACCTCCTCCAGCAGATCCTCCAGGGTGACCAGCCCCTGAATGTCGCCGTATTCATCCACCACCAGACCGATACGCCGCTTCTCCCGCTGGAAGTTGAGGAGCTGGCGATTGAGGTTGGTGCCTTCGGGAATGAAGTAGGGATCACGCAGGGATTCGCGTAGCTGCCCCGGAGACAGTTCGTTGCGGTAGACCATGGGCAGAACCCGGCGAAGGTGGATGAAGCCCAGGATGTTGTCCACGTTGCCCTCGAACACCGGCAGTCGTGTGTACTGGCTGTGAATGAGCTGCTGGGTGATTTCGTCCCAGTCATCTTCCAGGTCAATACCCACGATCTCGTTGCGGGGCACCATGATGTCTTCCACGGTGGCCTTTTCCAGATCCAGCAAGTTGACCAGCATGCGCTGATGGCGGGCCGGGATCAGGGCGCCGGCCTCGTTCACGGCCACCCTCAGCTCCTCGCTGGAGAGGGCGTGCTGGGCACGGGTCTGGGCGCGCACGCCCAGCAATCGCAGAACGGTGTTGGCCAGCAGGTTGACCGTCCACACCAGGGGGTATGCGACGACCATGAGGGGGGTGTAGACGTAGGCGGCCGGGTAGGCCACCTTCTCCGAGTGCAGGGCCGCCAGGGTCTTGGGAGCCACCTCGGCGAAGACCAGCAGGGCCAGGGTCAGCAGGCCGGTGGCGATGGCGATGCCCGCATCCCCGTAGAGCCGGAAGCCAATATAGGTGGCCAGCTGGGTGATGATGATGTTGACGAAGTTGTTGCCCAGCAGGATCAGGCCGATCAGCCGGTCCGGCTTGTCCAGCAGCCGCTGGGCCCGACCGGCGCCCCCGTGCCCGGCCTGGGCCAGGTGGCGCATGCGGTAGCGGTTGAGCGCCATCAGCGCGGTTTCGGAGCCGGAGAAGAAGGCGGAGCAGAAAAACAGTGTGACCAGCAATGCCGCCAGTACACTCAGGGGTATTTGTTCCAAGGTGGGTCCGGTACCACGGGGCGGTTGAACACCCGTGGAATTACACGGGCCGGATCATGTCTCTGTCAAGGGGAGTGCCGCGATGCGGGACGGGGCCGTCGTGGAAGCCGGCCCCGTCCCGCCATCCGGCGCGGTTTGCCGTCAGACGCCCAGGATCATCTCCAGGACCATCTTGCTGCCCACATAGGCCAGGAACAGCAGGGCGAATCCGATCAGGGTCCAGCGGGCGGCCAGTCGGCCGCGCCAGCCGAAGCGGAAACGACCGATCAGCAGGGTGGCGAAGATCATCCAGGCGATGATGGCGAATACCACCTTGTGGGCCAGGTGCTGGGCGAACAGGTCTTCCAGCACGAACAGGCCGGTCACCAGAGCCGCGGTCAGGAAGATGAAACCCCAGCCGATGACATGGAACAGCATGGAATCCATAGTGGACAGCGGCGGCAGGGCACGGATCAGGCCGCCGGGGCGGTGGTTGTGCAGGCTGTAGTTCTGCAGGGCCAGTAGCGCGGCCTGGATGGCGGCGATGGTCAGCAGGCTGAAGGCGATCATCGCCAGCAGCATGTGGGCGCGCAACCCTGGATCGGCGACGGTGGAAGTATGAAGGTCACCCGCCAGGGCCAGTTCCAGGGACACCGTGACTCCGGCGAAGGGGAGCAGGAGGATGCCGAGGATATGGATGGGGTAGCGGATGGAGGCTATCAGCAGGAAGAAGGCGATGAGCCAGGCCACCATGGAAATCACGCTGAAGACCCCCATTCCGGCGCCGTTGGCACTGAAGACGTGGAGGTAGAGCAGCAGGGCGTGCAGGGCGACCGCGCCTCCCCAGACGGAGAACAGGAGCATCTTGCCCCGGGCAGGCGGCGTGGCACCGCCCGAGCCCTTGCGCAACCGCTGCATGAGCAGGGCGCCCCCTGTGAAGTAGAGCACGGTGGTGATGAATCCGATGGCGGCTACGAGCATTTATGAGCACCAAACCTTAGATTTCAATTGAGAATCATTGCATAAATTCCCTTCTCGGAGAAGGGAACGAACATCATATCGGTCACGGCGGACAGCGTGTTAGGATCAAGCTCAATATTCTGGTCCAGCAAGGTGTGCAAGGAGCATGCAGATCACGGTCCTGGGTTGCAGCGGCGGTATCGGCGCCGGCCGCCGCACCACCGCCTTCCTGATTGATGACGACATCCTCATCGACTGCGGCACCGGGGTGGGCGACCTGTCCCTGGATGCCATGGCCAGGATAAGGCATCTGCTGATCACCCATACCCATCTGGATCATATAGCCTGTCTTCCGCTGCTGCTGGACACCCTGTTCAGCCGTTTGCAATCCCGGCCCCTGGTGATCCATGCCCGTGCGGATTGCATGCATATTATCCATGATCACATTTTTAATTGGCAGATCTGGCCGGATTTCTTCGAGTTGCCGGAACGGGAGCGGCCGGTGGTGCGGTTTCATGCCATGGAGCCCGATGTTCCCATTCACCTGGACGGGCGTCGCATCGACATGCTGCCGGTGGCCCACTCGGTACCGGCAGTGGGGTATCGGGTGGAGCGGGACGGGGCGGCCTTTGCCTTCAGTGGCGACACCACCAGCAATGACGGCTTCTGGGAGGCCCTCAACGCCCATGAGACCCTGGACCTTTTGTTCGTGGAGTGCGCCTTTCCAGACCGGGAGCAGGCCCTGGGCCAGCGGGCGGGACATTACTGCCCCTCGCTACTGGCCAGGGATCTTGCCAAGCTGCGTCATGCTCCCCGGGTCGGCATCACCCATCTCAAATCCGGGGAGGAAGACAGCGTGTTTGCCTCGCTACGGGCCCGGGTTCCCAGGCGGGAGCTGCTGCAGCTCTGCAGTGGTGATGTTTTCACGATATAATCCCCCACCCCTCCAACCGGTTGCATGCAGCGCCGCGGCGCCTCAAAGCCTATGTTCGACAGCCTTTCAGAACGCCTTCAGGGCACTATCAAGCGCCTTCGCGGCCAGGCCCGCCTGACCGAGGAGAACATCCAGGACACTATCCGCGAGGTCCGCAAGGCCCTGCTGGAAGCGGACGTGGCCCTACCGGTGGTGCGCGAGTTCATCGCCCGGGTGAAGGAGCGGGCGGTGGGTCAGGAAGTGCTGGCCAGCCTGACTCCGGGCCAGGCCCTGGTCAAGGTGGTGAACGATGAGCTGATCAAGGTCATGGGCGAGGCCAATGACGGCCTCAAGCTCAACGTACAGCCGCCGGCGGTGATCCTCATGGCCGGCTTGCAGGGGGCGGGCAAGACCACCACCGTGGCCAAGCTGGCGCGCTGGCTCAAGGAGCGTCAGGACAAGAAGGTGATGGTGGCCAGCTGTGACGTCTACCGTCCCGCCGCCATCCGGCAGCTGCAGACCCTGGCGGGCGAAGTGGGTGTGAACTTCTTCCCCAGCGAGTCCGGTCAGGACCCCCTGGACATTGCCGCCGCCGCCCTGGAGCAGGCCCGCAAGCAGTACCAGGACGTGCTGATCGTGGACACCGCCGGGCGTTTGCACATCGACGGGGAGATGATGGACGAGATCCGGCGCCTGCATGCGCGTCTGGATCCCGCCGAGACCCTGTTCGTGGTGGACAGCATGACCGGCCAGGACGCCGCCAATACCGCCAAGGCCTTCAACGACGCCTTGCCGCTCACCGGCGTGGTCCTCACTAAGGCCGATGGTGACGCCCGGGGTGGGGCGGCCCTGTCGGTGCGTCACATCACCGGCAAGCCCATCAAGTTCCTGGGCATGGGCGAGAAAACCGCCGCCCTGGAGCCGTTTCATCCCGACCGCCTGGCCTCCCGCATCCTGGGCATGGGGGATGTTCTCAGCCTGGTGGAAGAGGCTTCCCGCCAGGTGGACCAGGACAAGGCCGAGAAGCTGGCCCGCAAGATCAAGAAGGGCAAGACCTTTGATCTGGAGGACCTGCGTGACCAGCTCGGGCAGATGTCCAAGATGGGCGGGGTGAGTTCCCTGTTGGAGAAGCTGCCCGGGGCGGGGGATCTGCCCGATGCCATCAAGAACAAGTCCCATGACAAGGATCTGCAGCGCATGGTGGCCATCATCAACTCCATGACTCCCAAGGAACGTCGTCATCCGGACATCATCAAGGGATCACGCAAGCGGCGCATTGCGGCCGGGTCCGGCACCCAGGTGCAGGACGTGAACCGCCTGCTCAAGCAGCACATGCAGATGAGCAAGATGGTGAAGCAGTTCTCCAAGGGCGGCATGAGCAAGATGATGAAATCCCTCAAGGGCCGCATGCCGGGAGGGCGTTTGCCCTTCTGAAGCTTGTACCTTGCCGAAGCGCGTGTATAATGGCGCGTTTTTCCGGGGCATGTCCCCCAAACGATACCAGACAAGCAGGGCTAACAGCAGATGGTAACGATTCGACTGGCTCGCGGCGGCGCCAAGAAGGCGCCTTTCTACCACATCGTGGTGACCGATTCCCGCAGCCGCCGCGACAGCGGCTACATTGAGCGCGTGGGCTATTTCAACCCCGTGGCCCGTGGTCAGGAGGTGCGTCTGCACCTGGATGCCCAGCGCGTGGAGCACTGGCTGTCCAAGGGCGCCGCGGCTTCCGACCGTGCCGCGAGGCTGATCAAGGAATTCACCAAGCAGAACGCTGCCGCCGCCTGAGGCGACGGCCCGTTCGAGTCACCCCGCCGATGAACCGTCCGGACTGGATCATACTGGGTCGCATTGCCGGGGTGTACGGCGTCAAAGGCTGGGTCAAGCTGTTTTCCGAGACTGAGCCCCGCGAAGGCATCGTGGACTATGATCCGCTCTCCATTCAGATCGGCGGCGAGTGGAAGGTTCTGAAGGTGGAAACCGGTCGGGCCCATGGCAAGGGCGTGGTGGCAAAGCTGGAGGGCATCGATGATCGCGATGCCGCGGCGGCACTGATTGGCGCGTCCATCGGCATTCGCCGGGAGCAACTGGAACCCTTGCCGGAGGGCGAGTATTACTGGGCCGATCTGGTCGGACTGGAAGTGATCAACCTCGAGGCCGTCAGTCTGGGCTGGGTCGACCATCTCATGGAAACCGGCGCCAACGACGTACTGGTGGTGAGCGGAGATCGTGAGCGTCTGATTCCCTATGTCAGGGATCAGGTGATCCAGGAGATTGACCTGGAGGCAGGCATCATTCGCGTGGACTGGGACCCGGATTTCTAGGTCCGCCACGGTGAGATTCGATGTCGTCAGCCTGTTCCCCGACTGGGTGGCCTCGGTCGCCGACTGGGGTGTCACGGGGCGTGCCCGCGAGCGCGGGCTGATGTCCGTCCATTGCTGGGACCCGCGGGACTTCACCCGCGACCGGCATCGCACCGTGGATGACCGTCCCTACGGGGGGGGGCCCGGCATGGTGATGAAGGTGGATCCCCTGCGCCAGGCCATTCAGGCAGCCAGGGCCGACGACGAAACACCGGCCCGAGTGATCTACATGAGCCCCCAGGGGCAAAGGCTTGACCAGGCAGGTGTTCACCACCTGGCAGCCCTGCCCAGGGTCATACTGCTGGCAGGCCGTTACGAAGGTATCGACGAGCGGCTGATTCAGCTGGAAGTGGACGAGGAATGGTCCATCGGCGACTACGTGCTGTCCGGTGGCGAGTTGGCAGCCATGGTGGTGATCGATGCCTGCGCCCGGCTCTTGCCCGGGGCCCTGGGGGATGAACTGTCCGCCACGCAGGATTCTTTCAGCCAGGGGCTGCTGGATTGTCCTCATTACACCCGGCCGGAAGTGGTGGACGGGTTGGGCGTGCCGGAAGTGCTGCGTTGCGGTGACCACGGCCGCATTGAGCGTTGGCGTCGCAAGCAGGCGCTGGGTCGAACCTGGGAACGGCGGCCCGATCTATTGGCACAACAGGAATTAAGCGAGGCGGACTGCCGCCTGCTGGAAGAATATCAACGCGAGCTGGCGGACGCGCAGGCCGCGCCGAGCAGTGACTGACAGGGGTCGAAACATGAGCAACATCATCCAGCAACTGGAAGCCGAGCAGATGAACCGCGAGGTGCCCGATTTCACGCCAGGCGACACCGTTGTCGTCCAGGTAAAGGTGAAGGAAGGCAACCGTGAGCGTCTGCAGGCCTTTGAAGGCGTGGTCATCGCCAAGCGCAACCGCGGCCTCAACTCCGCCTTCACGGTGCGCAAGATCTCCCATGGCGAAGGTGTGGAGCGCGTGTTCCAGACCTATAGCCCCACCGTGGCGGAGATTCAGGTGAAGCGTCGTGGCGCCGTGCGCCGCGCCAAGCTGTACTACCTGCGTGGTCGCACCGGCAAGGCTGCCCGCATCAAGGAAGACATCAAGTAATAGCGGTGGTCTTGAGAGTCATGAAGAAAGCGCTTCGGGAAACCGGGGCGCTTTTTTTTCGCCTGCGTTGATGGGCCGCCGGAGGATGTGGTCAAGGAGTATCGTCATGCCTGGTTTACGGATGCCTAAGGTTTTCCTGGTCTTTTTCCTGATAAGCCTGGTGCTGGGCGGGATGCCGCGGGTCCTTGCCGACCCGGTGGTGGATGAGGCCATGGCCCTGTCGCGCCTGGGTGCCACCGATCTGGCCCTGGGGGTGCTGGCGAGGCAGCCGGTGGATTACCAGGCCCAGCCGGGGCGCTGGATGGCCCGGGAGCAGGCGCGTATCGAGATCCTGGGAACCAGCGAGCGTTGGGAGCAGGTGGTGGAACGGACTCAGGGAGTACCGGTGGAACTGCCGGTGGATTTCGTGATCTGGACCCGTACCCGGCAGGCCCATGCCCTCATCGCCCTGGAGCGGGGGCGGGAAGCACGGGATGTGCTCAGGCCCCTGATCTGGTTTGGTGCCTCGAACGCCACGGACTCCTGGTTTCGGGCCTGGCGCCGCATGCTGGCGGAATCCTACAGCCTGGATGGTCGGCCGGAAGACGCCCTGATCGCGTTGCGTCGTTACCGTCTGGATTACGGCAGCGAGGCCGGGGATGCCGCACTGCTGGAAGCGCGCATCCTGCTCTCGGTGGGGCGGCATGAGGAAGCGGTCAACACCCTGACCGGCGTGGACGGTCACGAGGCCGGTGCCCTGCGCATCCTGGCCCGGTTCCGGGCCGGCGCGCTTGCCGCCGAGGAGGCGGTCAGCCAGGCCGGTCGGGCCGCCCGCGGACAGGACCGGGACTCGGTGGCGGCGGCGCGCTATCTGGCGGTTGCGGCCGTGGCCGCCCGGTCGTTGCAGGACCCGGTGCAGCAGATTCCGGTGCTGGAATCCGCCCTGGTGGCCCAGTCCCGGCTGGGTAGCGGGGATGACCTGTATCGACTGACGGCGGAGCCGCTCTGGCAGAGCTATCTGCGCCTGGGGGAGCGTCTGGCCAACGAGCGTCAGCTTCTGATCGGTGACGACGAGGCCTGGTTCGCGCTGGTGGACAGTCTGCAGGCCCGGCAGCCCCTGGCTGCCCGTGGGCTGCTGGCGGTCGTTGCCCTGAGAAGCCCCATGCCGCAGGGGCAGGCCCAGGCCCATCGGCGTCTGAGTGAGCAGCTGGCGACCATCGAAGGTCTGGGTGCGTCATTGCTGCAGGCCCTCTATCTTGGCGACGGCCCGTTCGGAGCGGCCGACCGGGTCCCGGCTCCGGTGCGTCATCTACTGGCGGAAACCGCCCTGGGACAGGGAGATCTCGATACCGCTTCCCGTCTGATGGCGGGTCTGGAGCGGGCGCCGGAGGGGGTGGACCCGTTCCTGTGGGGATTGCGCCGGGCGCGTACCCTGATCCTGGGCGGCCAGGAGGAGGCGGGTATCGATGGTCTTTACCAGGTGCTGTCCGGGGTTCGTCAACTGGAGGGCGAGGCGGCGGACCGTTTCATGCAGGTATTGTTCGATCTACAGTCGGTCCGCCGTCATCAGGACGCGTTGAACCTGTTTCAGGTGATTGCTCCCCGATTGACGGAGCGGCGCAGATTGCGGGAGCTGATGTTCTGGCAGGCCGACTCCCACCGTGCCCTGGGCGAGCATGAGCAGGCCGCCCGGTTGTATCTGCGCTCCGCCCTGCTGGGAGACAGTACCGACATGTGGGCGCTCAGTGCCCGGTTCCAGGCGGCCGAGGCGCTTGGGGAGGCGGGGCTGGTCCGGGATGCCAGGGTCATCTACGAAGACCTGATCCGCCGCACCCCGGAGGCGGAGCGCCGGGTGGTGCTCAGACAGCGCTTGCAGCAGTTGCAGTTGCAGCAGTAGGCTGGCGGGCATGGTTTCATCCATGCCTTGCAGTCCCGATTACGATCTGGTCATGGACTCGCCCCTGGGGCGACTGGC
The DNA here is from genome assembly GCF_000225005.1 of Ectothiorhodospira sp. PHS-1. Lineage (NCBI taxonomy): Bacteria > Pseudomonadati > Pseudomonadota > Gammaproteobacteria > Chromatiales > Ectothiorhodospiraceae > Ectothiorhodospira > Ectothiorhodospira sp. PHS-1. The sequence continues at coordinate 38,209 of NZ_AGBG01000001.1, forward strand.
CCTGCGTTGCTCCGATCGGGGGCTGATGGCGCTGGATTATGTCACCGGCGAAGTCCCCCTGCGCGATCCCCGCAATCCCCTTTCGTCCCGGGCCGCGACACAGCTGCGGCACTATTTCAATGATCCCGCCTTCATTTTCGACCTGCCCCTGGATCTGGGAGGGACTCCGTTTCAGCAGCGCATCTGGTCGGCGCTGTGCCGAATTCCCAGTGGTGAGGTTCTCAGCTATGGAGGGCTTGCCCGTCGGCAGGGGTCTGGTCCCCGGGCGGTCGGTGGTGCCTGCCGGGCCAACCCACTGCCGGTGATCGTTCCCTGTCACCGGGTGATCGCGGCCGACGGCAGTCTGTGCGGCTATGGGGGCGAGACCCGTGGCGCCGGTCTTGAGATCAAGTCCTGGTTGCTGGCGCACGAAGGCGTGTTGGTACCCCCGTCATGGCGAATTATTCCTATGGGTTCTTAGGATATTCCCTTGTGTATTGACATTTGTCTATATTGCGCTCAGTCTTACGCAAAAGGGCTCGGGGCGCCCGTCTGCGTGCTTTTCGGGGGCTGCAAAGACAACAACGGCGTTGCAAAAACGTGTGGAGGACAGGGGTATGCTGAAGAACATCTTGGCCTGCGTGGCGCTGGCCGGAAGCTTGGTGGGTGGTGCCATGGCTTCCGATTCACCGTATCTGACCGGGCGTGAACAGTTGCTCATGCTGGCCGATGACAATCCCGCGGAACTGACCATGTGGCGTGGCGAGGATCTGTTTCATGAGGTCCGGGGACCGAAGAATGCATCCTTGGAGCGCTGTGACTTCGGGCTTGGACCCGGCGTCTTGAAAGGGGCCTACGTGCAGATGCCGCGCTGGTTCGAGGATGCCGGTCGGGTCATGGATCTGGAGTCCCGGATCATCCACTGCATGAAGACCCTCCAGGGGTTCACTGACCAGGATGATCCCATTGCCCGCAAGCACTCCAGCGACACCCGTGAGGCGGATCTGGTGGCCATTTATACCTACGTGGCCAGCCAGTCCAACGGCATGAAGTGGAATCCGCCCATGAATCATCCCATGGAACGGCTGACCCGCAACGCCGGGGAGGTCCTGTTCCATCGTCGCGCCGGCAGCATGGACTTTGCCTGCGCCACCTGCCACACCACGCCCCGCAAGCGTATCCGACTGTCCTTCCTGCCGGTGGAATCCAATGTTGAGGAATGGTCCAAGGCCATCTCCTGGCCCGCCTACCGCATCGGTCACGGGGTGGTGAGGACTTCCCAGCACCGGGTCCGGGGCTGCTATTACCAGATGCGCCAGGCCGGTATCCAGTTCGGGTCGGATGCCTCTGTTGCCATCATTTCCTACTGGACCCATCAGGCCCGGGGTGGCGTGGCCACGCTGCCTGATCTCAAGCGCTGATACCGGGGGGAGCGCAGACCATGAACCAACAAAAAAGCATTGTCGGGTATGTCTTTATCGCCATCGGCGTGGCCGTGGCCTCGGCGGTCCTGATTGCCGGTTGTGCCCAGCCACGGCCGGATACCCAGGCGGAGCGGGATTTCAGTCGCATGTCTCCGGAAGCCTACGCTGAATACCTGATCTTCCGCTCGGGCAGTTTCAACCTTGACCAGGAAACCCAGGAAGGCCGCACGGCGGCGGACCGCATGGTGCAGGACCCCCTGCAGCGCATGTGCAGCGAGGCCCGCAACCGCCCTCAGCCCGAGATGGCTGTCCGCATCGTCGGCGCGGCCCGGGACAGCATCGTCTATCCCGACGGCGGCATCCAGCTGGGCGACTGGCGCCAGGGAGCCGAGCTGGCCCGCAGCGGGACGGGTTTTCGCATCGGGCATAATGTGGATGACCATAGCCGGCCCGTGGGCGGGAACTGCTATGCCTGCCACCAGCTGGACCCGGATGAACTGGGTTTCGGCAATCTGGGGCCCAGCCTGGCCGCCTATGGTGCCCTGCGCGGTGACAGCGAGGCGGTGCGCAAATTCGTCTACGATATGATCTACAATCCTCATAGCTTCTTCCCCTGCACCCAGATGCCTCGCTTTGGTGTCAATCAGTTCCTGAGTCAGGAAAGCATTGCTCACATCATGGCCTACCTGCTGGACCCGGAATCGCCGGTGAACTCCCGCCACGCCAGATGACGGTCACGCCCGGGACAGGGATGTCCCGAATCTTTTCCCTGAGTGACGTAAAACCTCTATCATCTCCGCGGAGTCCATTGGGGACTTCCGGGCGGACGGCCCGTGCCCGTCCGCCGTTTTTCTTCCCCGGCATCGCCCTTGTCTTGAGTCCCGAGAGAATCCTTACATGTTGAGTTACCGTCACGGCTTTCACGCCGGCAATTTTGCCGACGTGCACAAGCACGCGCTGCTGGCCTGTGTGCTGGCGGCCCTGACCCGCAAGGACAAGCCGCTGGCGGTGGTGGATACCCATGCCGGGGCCGGTCTTTATGACCTGCATGACCCGCTGGCGCTCAAGACCGCCGAATACCGGGATGGCGTGATGCGGGTCTGGTCTGCACCCAATCCACCCGAGGCCCTGTCACCCTATCTGGAGATGATCCGCACCCTGAACGCGGCGGATGGCGCCTTGACCCTGTATCCCGGATCCCCCACCGTCTCCCGGATGCTGACGCGGGATCAGGATCGACTGATCCTCAATGAACTGCACCCGGCGGATCATGGGGTGCTGCGGGCCAACTTCTCCGGCGATCCGCGGGTGGCGGTGCATCAGCGGGACGCCCGTGAACTCCCCAAGGCCCTGCTACCGCCGGTGATCCGTCGCGGACTGGTCCTGGTGGACCCGCCCTATGAGCGGGACCGGGAGTACCGGGAGACCCTGGATCTGATATTGGAGGCCCATCGTCGCTGGCCGACCGCGGTCGTCATGGTCTGGTATCCCATCCTGTCCGCCGGGCGGCACCGGGGCCTGGTCCAGGGCCTGGCGCGGGGCGGCGTCAAGGACCTGCTGGTGAGCGAGCTGTGCATTGCCCCGCCGCAGACCCCCATGGGGCTCAATGGATCGGGCATGGCCATCCTCAATACGCCCTGGCAGCTTGATCGGACTCTGGCCGACGTACAGGCCTGGTTGTACGCCTGCCTTGACCCCCAGGGGCAGGGGGGCAGCACGCTGGAATGGCGGGTACCTCCGCAAGGGGATTGAGTCCCCCCCTTGAAACCCGACTGATCATCCCCAAGTACCTCTCACCTGATCAGAGCCAATTCTCAATCGCGGAGCATCCATGAGCGTTGATACCCACAAGGAAACCCGACAGTTCCAGACCGAGGTCAGCCAGCTGCTGCACCTGATGATCAATGCGCTGTACTCCAACAAGGAGATCTTCCTGCGCGAACTCATCTCCAATGCCGCCGACGCCTGCGACAAGCTGCGCTTCGAGGCCTTGTCCGATGACGCCCTGATGGAAGGACAGAGGGAGCTGCAGATCCAGGTGAGCTTTGACAAAGAGGCCCGTACCATCACCGTGCGTGACAACGGTATTGGCATGAGCCGGGAGGAGGTGATCCAGAACATCGGCACCATCGCCCGTTCCGGCACCCGGGAATTCATCGGCAAACTCACCGGCGACCAGAAGAAGGATGCCCATCTCATCGGCCAGTTCGGCGTCGGCTTCTATTCCGCCTTCATCGTCGCCGACCGGGTGACCCTCACCACCCGCCGTGCCGGCATGACCCCGGAGCACGGCGTGCGCTGGGTCTCCGACGGCAGCGGCGAATTCTCCGTGGAAACCGTGGAAAAGGCTGAGCGGGGCACCGAAGTGGTGCTGCACCTGAAGGCGGACGAGGACGAGTTCCTGGATCAGTGGCGGCTGCGTCACATCATCACCCGCTATTCCGACCACATCCCCCTGCCCATCGCCATGCCCGGCACCGACGACCAGGGTGAGTCCAACGGCGAATGGGAAACGGTGAACCGGGCCAATGCCCTGTGGACCCGTCCCAAGTCGGAGATCACCGACGATGAGTACAAGGCCTTCTACAAGCACGTGGGCCACGACTTCGAGGACCCCCTGGCCTGGACCCACAACCGGGTCGAGGGGCGCCAGGAATACACCTCCCTGCTGTACATCCCCACCCGCGCGCCCTTCGATCTGTGGGACCGGGACCGTCGCCACGGGATCAAATTGTATGTGCAGCGGGTCTTCATCATGGACGACGCCGAACACCTGATGCCCACCTATCTGCGCTTCGTGCGCGGCGTGGTGGACTCCAGCGACCTGCCTCTGAACATCTCCCGCGAGATCCTGCAAAGCAACAAGCTCATCGACGGCATGCGCTCTGGTTCGGTGAAGAAGGTGCTGGGACTGCTGGAGGACATGGCCGCCAACGAGCCCGAGAAGTACCAGGGCTTCTGGGATGCCTTTGGTCGGGTGATGAAGGAAGGCCCCGGCGAGGACTATGCCAACCGGGAACAGATCGCCCGTCTGCTGCGCTTTGCCAGCACCCACACCGGTGAGTCCGCCCAGACCGTCTCCCTGGCGGACTATGTGGCGAGGATGAAGGAAGGTCAGCAGCACATCTACTACATCACCGCCGACAGCCATACGGCGGCCCTGCACAGCCCCCATCTGGAGGTCTTCCGCAAGCGGGGCATCGAGGTGCTGCTGCTGTCCGACCGGGTGGACGAGTGGCTGGTGTCCCACCTGCACGAGTTCGACGGCAAGTCCCTCAAGTCCGTGGCCAAGGGCGAACTGGACCTGGGCGACACCGAGACCGAGGAAGAAAAGCAGGCTCAGCAGGCTGCCGAGGAGAAGGTCAGGGATCTGTTGCCGCGCATCAAGGCGGCTCTGGAGGAACGGGTGGAAGACGTGCGGTTCTCCCACCGGCTCACCGACTCACCGGCCTGTATCGTCCTCTCCGAGCACGACATGGCCCTGTACATGCAGCAGCTGCTCAAGCAGGCGGGTCAGAACCTGCCGGATACCCGCCCGGTGCTGGAGGTCAACCCGGCCCATCGCCTCATCGAGCGCATGGGGGAGGAGACCGACGATGCCCGTTTTGCCGACTGGGCCAGCCTGCTGATGGATCAGGCGATCCTGGCTGAAGGCGGCCAGCTGGAAGATCCCGCCGGCTTCGTGCGGCGTTTGAACGCCCTGATCACCAGCGGCTGAGGGTGATGCCCGGTGCCCCTCTCCCCGGTCGGGGAGAGGGGCATTTTTTTGTGCGCCATAGCCCATTTCCCACCGATTTTCCAGCTTGAATTTCTCCCGTCCAGGGGCTAGTCTTGCCCCACGAAATTCCCCTATGTTGTGCTAATGCATTCTGCAGAGCACAACAAGTTGTATCTCAAAAAGGAATCCCCCGATGAAATCCCAGGCCGAACAAGCCCTTGCGAATCCGTCTTCACGGGAAGTGCCGATGCAGCCGGCCTCCCTGGACATCTGGGACAAGAAGTACCGTCTCAAGACCCGCACCGAAGAGGTTCTGGATCAGGCCCTGGATGATACCTGGAAGCGCATCGCCCGAGCCCTGGCCGATGTGGAGGCCACCCCCGAGCTGCGGGAGAAATGGTACGGCAAGTTCCTCTGGGCCCTGCGCCAGGGGGCGATCCCGGCCGGCCGCATCATCGCCAATGCCGGTGCCTGGGAGCACAAGCCCGCTACTTCCACCATCAACTGCACCGTGTCGGGCACCATCCATGACTCCATGGACGACATCCTGCAGAAGCTCCACGAGGCGGGCCTGACCCTGAAGGCGGGCAGCGGCATCGGCTATGACTTTTCCACCCTGCGTCCCCGTGGGGCTTATGTCTCCGGTGCCGGTGCCTATACCTCCGGGCCTTTGTCGTTCATGGATATCTACGACAAGATGTGCTTCACCGTGTCCTCTGCCGGGGGGCGCCGGGGGGCGCAGATGGGCACCTTCGATATCGGGCACCCGGACGTGGTGGACTTCATCCGCGCCAAGCGCGCGGACGGCAGCCTGCGCCAGTTCAACCTCTCCCTGCTCATCACCGCCGATTTCATGCAGGCGGTGAAGGATGACGCCGAATGGCCCCTGGCCTTCCCCATGACCCTGCAGGAGGCGGAGCAGGACGGCATCGACCTGGATGATCCGGCGCAGGTGCTGTGGCGCGACTGGCCCGATCCCGCCGACTACATCACCAATAATGACGGCCTGGTGGCCTGCCGCATCTACCGACGCCTGCCGGCCCGCAAGCTGTGGAACGTGGTCATGACCTCCACCTATGACTATGCCGAGCCGGGCTTCGTGCTCATCGACAAGGTCAACGAGATGAACAACAACTGGTGGTGCGAGCAGATCCGGGCGACGAACCCATGCGGCGAGCAGCCGTTACCTCCTTATGGGGCATGCTGGACTGGCGATATGCGTTTGAATACCAATTTCGGTCTCATTCGCACCGAGGATGCCTTTGCCTTGGTGCAGCAAGGCGAGGCGTTGAAAGTGGCCGTGGATGATGTGTTTTCCGGGCAGAAGACGGACCTGAGGCCCTGTACCTTGGTTGAAAACGGAACCCGCGAGGTGTTCGAGGTTCGCTTCGACAATGGTCAGCGTATCGAACTGACCGCGGATCATCAGGTATACACACCAGATGGCTGGCGTCGGGTGGACCAACTTGATGTGGGCAGTCTTGTCCACGTGCAGGCCCGGGAACTGTCCCATCTCTCCTTGGCGGACCCCTTTTACCTGGGCGCCCTGAAATACCTCCTGCAGACTTACACCGGCGATCAGTTGATGGTGACCCGTCAGTCCCGGCGGGCTTTGTTACGCACCTTGCTGGATCAGCTCAAGGTGAATTATCAGGAAAGTCCCAAGGGGCTTCAGCTATCGCGCTACCACCCACTGATGGAAGAGATTGATCGTCTGGATCTGTCTCTGGCCCCCTTGCGGGCGGTGGAAGGTTACGTCCATGCCGCTCAGTTGACCGCCGGCCGCTACAAGGACAAGCCGGCGGCATATGGTGAGCGGGTCGTTTGTGAGGCGCTTGCCGAGGCCATCAAGCGCCTGACCCATGAGCCTGTGCGCATCAGTCGTCACCGTAAGGAGACGTACCGGGTGCTGCTACCCGATCTGGCCCTGCAGATGCCGACCATGGATCGTTATGCCCTGGATCTGGAGTATGCAACCTACGGCTGGTTACTGGCCGATAGATGGCTTACCCATTCGGCAGGCGTGTTGTTCAGCGATCAGGACGATGTGGCCATGGAGACAATTGCGCCGCAGTTTGCTGCCATGACAGGGACTTCAGGTACGCTGCGTCAGGCGTATACGGGGCAGGTACGCAATGTGTACTCTCTGGCTTGCTATCGTGCTTCCGCTGTTGAGAACCTGAAATCGAATCTGGGCCTGGAGGATTATCGCTCTCGCCAAGTGCGGGTGCCGGAGCGGATCTGGCGTGCGGACTCTGCCAAGCAGGCATCATTTTTGACGGCCGTGTTCTGCGCCGATGGCAGCATCGACACTGAAAAGCTCAATATCCGTCTGACTTCTGCCTCTCGGGAGTGGTTGCAGGATATCCAGCTTCTGTTGCTGAATTTCGGGATTCACGGGACCATCATGGCGTCCGTTTCCAGAGGCAACGCCTTCTACATACTTTGCCTGCAGCATCAGGATGCTTATCGTTTTTATCGGTATATCGGATTCCTTTTCAACACCACCAAGCAGGAAAAGCTGGAATCCCTGCTGGCTGGCAAGGAGCGGTGGCGGGCACCCAAGGAAGACCATGTCGCCCGAATTGAGGCCATCACCGCCATGGGTGAGCAAACGGTGTATGACATCGAGGAATATTCCACCCATACGCTGGTGGTGAACGGCGTGGTTGTTCATAACTGCCTGCTCGGCTCCATCAACCTCACCAAGTTCGTGCGCGAGCCCTTCACCGCCAAGGCCCGGTTCGACTGGGAACAGTTCCGGGAGACCGTCGCCGTCTTTACCCGCATGCTGGACAACGTGGTGGAGATCAACGGCCTGCCACTGCCCCAGCAGCGGGAGGAGATCATCCGCAAGCGCCGCCACGGCATGGGCTACCTGGGGCTGGGTTCCGCCATCACCATGATGGGCATGAAGTACGGCGAGGAAAGATCCCTGCGCTTCACCGAGGACGTCACCCGGGAGATGGCCCTGTCGGGCTGGCGCACCGGTCTGTCCCTGGCTCGGGAGAAGGGGCCGGCGCCCATCATGGAAGAAGAATTCGAGGTGACCCCCACCCTGCTGCGCCTGCGCCCGGAAATGGAGCAGGACGGCATCAAGGTGGGCGACAGGATCAAGGGCAAGGTGCTGCATGCCCGTTACAGCCGTTACATGCAGCAGGTGGCTCAGGTGGACCCTGAGCTGGTGAAGTCCCTGGCGGCCCAGGGCTGCCGCTTTACCCACCACACCTCCATCGCGCCCACGGGGACCATCTCCCTGTCTCTGGCCAACAATGCCAGCAACGGGATCGAGCCCTCGTTCGCCCATCACTATGCCCGCAATGTGATCCGCTCCGGCAAGAAGACCAAGGAAAAGGTGGATGTGTACTCCTTCGAGCTGCTGGCCTACCGGCACCTGGTCAATCCCGAGGCCATGCCCTATGCGGAAGACCCCAAGGCCCAGCTGCCCGAGTATTTCATCACCGCCGACGAGATCGATCCCAAGGCCCATGTGGATGTGCAGGCGGCGGCACAGCGGTGGATCGACTCGTCCATTTCCAAGACCATCAACGTGCCCACGGCCCATCTGTTCGACGACTTCAAGGACATCTACATGTACGCCTATGAGCAGGGGCTCAAGGGCTGCACCACCTTCCGCTTCAACCCGGAGGCCTTCCAGGGCGTGCTGGTGAAGGAAAAGGATCTGGAGAACACCACCTATCGCTTCGTGCTGGAAGACGGCAGCGTGGTGCTGGCCAAGGGCAACGAAGAAATCGAATACGACGGCGAGACCCACAACGCCGCCAATCTTTACGATGCCCTGAAGGAAGGGTATTACGGTAAATTCTGAACAGGGGCATCATCATGACCATCAAGATCAGCAGTAAGATCGTGGATTTCGGCATCAGTCGCGAGCCTCACCCCGATGGTGAGAGCCAGCCGCCGGCAATGCCCCAGGAACCGGCGCCCGTGGCGGCGCCGGCCGCGGACAAGGCCGACAAGGCCCCCAAGGTGGTGCACATGCACGAGAAGCTGGAACGGCCGGAGATGTTGCTGGGGTCCACCTACAAGCTGAAGACCCCGCTCTCCGAGCATGCCCTGTACGTGACCATCAACGATGTGATCCTGAACCCGGGCACCGAGCACGAACTGCGGCGCCCCTTCGAGATCTTCATCAACTCCAAGAACATGGATCACTTCCAGTGGATCGTGGCCCTGACCCGCATCATCTCGGCGGTGTTCAGAAAGGGCGGTGACGTCACCTTCCTGGTGGAGGAGTTGCGCTCGGTGTTCGATCCCCGGGGTGGCTATTTCAAGAAGGGCGGCAAGTACATGCCCTCGCTGGTGGCCGAGATCGGCGATGCCATCGAGAGCCACATGCGGATGATCGGCCTGATCAAGGACGAGGGCCTGGACGAGCACCAGCGCCGCCTGGTGGAGGAAAAGCGCGCCCAGTACGAGGCCAGCGTGCACCAGGCCAGCGACGATCCCCAGGCCCGGGAAAGCTTTCCTCCCGGTGCCCAGCTCTGCGGCAAGTGCCACACCAAGGCGGTGGTGGTGATGGACAACTGCCTCACCTGCCTGAACTGCGGCGACAGCAAGTGCGGCTGATGGGAAATGAAATAATGATGTGACATGAAAAAAGCCCCCGCCGATGGATCATCGGCGGGGGCTTTTTTTAGGTGCGCCTGGCGGCTTGACTCCCTCGGGGGGCGGATCAGGCCTGACTCTCGATCTTTGCCCAGGTATCCCGCAGGGTGACGGCCCGGTTGAATACCGGGCGCTCCGGGGTGCCGTCCGGGTCGGCGGCGAAATACCCCAGGCGCTCGAACTGGAAGGACTCGCCCGGACGTGCCTGGGCCGTCTCCGGTTCGAGGCGGGCATCCGGGATCACCACCAGGGATTCCGGGTTCAGATGTTCGATGAAGTCCACGGCCTTGTCGCCGGCGGGGTCGGGCGTCTGGAACAGACGGTCGTAAAGCCGGACTTCGGCCTGTACTGAGTGGACGGCGGAGACCCAGTGGATGGTGCCCTTGACCTTGCGGTTGGCGCCGGGCTGGCCGGAGCGGGTGTCCGGGTCCAGGGTGCAGCGCAGTTCCACCACCTGGCCGTCCGCGTCCTTGATCACTTCGTCGCAGCGGATGATGAAGGCATTGCGCAGGCGTACTTCGCCGCCGGGCTTGAGACGGAAGAACTTCTTCGGCGCTTCTTCCATGAAGTCGTCGGCCTCGATGAAGATTTCCCGGGACATGGCGACCCGGCGGGTTCCCATGTCCGGCTTCTGGGGATGGACCGCCGCTTCCAGCCACTCCGTCTCGCCTTCCGGGAAGTTGGTCAGCACCAGCTTGAGGGGGCGCAGGACGGCCATGGTACGGGGGGCGCGTTCGTTCAGGTCATTGCGCAGGGCGTTTTCCAGCACGCCGAAGGGGATGATGGAGTCGGACTTGGTGACGCCGATCTCGGCACAGAAGGCACGGATGGCCTCGGGGGTGAAGCCCCGGCGACGGACCCCGGCCAGGGTGGGCATGCGGGGATCGTCCCAGCCGCTCACATGGCCTTCATCCACCAGGCGGGTGAGGCGGCGCTTGGAGAGGACGGTGTAGTCCAGGTTCAGCCGGGAAAACTCGATCTGTACCGGGTGGGACGGCACCGGCAGGTGTGCCAGTAGCCAGTCATACAGGGGGCGGTGATCCTCGAATTCCAGGGTGCACAGAGAGTGGGTGATGTGCTCGATGGCATCGCTCTGGCCGTGGGCGTAGTCGTAACTGGGGTAGATGCACCACTGGTTGCCGGTACGCGGGTGGGTCAGGTGGCGGATGCGGTAAATGACCGGGTCCCGCAGGTTGATGTTGCCGGAGGCCATGTCGATCTTCGCCCGCAGCACATGGGCGCCGTCCGCGAACTCGCCAGCCCGCATGCGCTGGAACAGATCACGGCTCTCTTCCCTGGGGCGGTTGCGGAAAGGACTTTCCACGCCGGGTTCGGTGAGGGTGCCGCGCTGGGCGCGGATGGTGTCCGCGTCCTGACTGTCCACATAGGCCAGACCGTGGTCGATCAGGTGCAGGGCCCACTCGTAGAGCTGCTCGAAGTAGTCGGAGGCATGGCGCTCATGCTTCCAGGCATAGCCCAGCCAGTGCACATCCTCCTTGATGGCATCGATGTAACGCTGCTCTTCCTTGGCCGGGTTGGTGTCGTCGAAACGCAGATTGGTATAGCCGCCGAACTCCTCGGCCACACTGAAGTTCAAGGCGATGGACTTGGCATGACCCAGGTGCAGGTAGCCGTTGGGCTCCGGCGGAAAACGGGTGATGATCTGCTGATACTGGCCCGCTTCCAGTTCCTTGCGGATGCGGTTGCGGATGAAATGGGTGGGGCCCTGGGTGTCCGGTTCGGTCATTGCCTGATGCGTGCTTGGGATAAGCCGCTCAGTATACGGGGGAGGTCGGTGCGGCGCCAATATGGGTCATGATGGGAGAGGGATGCGGGGGTCGGCAGGATCAAACAAAAAGCCCCCTGAATCAGGGGGCTTGGGGCAGGAACACGAGCGACCTCGACCGACCTCAGGTGACGTCGAAGAACCGATTGGATTCCGCCGGCCGGTTGGGGTCGGGGAACATGTCACGGACGATGCGTGATTCCAGCTGTTCCTGCATCTGGGTCACGGTCTGCGGGCCGGTGTCGTTGCCGGGCACGGTGCCGGACATCGGCCCGCGGCTATCGTTCGTGTCGGCAGCAGCGGGTGCCTGTTGTTCGGGGCCGGCCACTGCCTGCCGGGCGGGATCGACACCGAAGCCGGCCGGTGCGGTTTCCGCTTCGCGGGCCGCCTGCAGTCGGGCCTGAGCCGCCAGCTCACTGCCGCCCTGCTGACGGGCGATGGCTTCTTCCTGTGAACGCGCCGCGTCGGGACGTCCCTGTTCGACCTCCTCGCTGTTGAGCACGGCCCGGTCGATTTCGGTGGCGGTTACCGTGCCGCCGCCGCCTTCGCGTTCCACGGGCGCGGGGACCACCGGGTTGGGAATCACCGGCTGAACCGGGTTCATGACTGGGGTCGTGACCATCATGGCTTGGACTCCTCGCCGTTAGGCCTTCACGTTGATGAGTGCGCCCAGCATCCGGTCTTCCGTCTGCAGGACCTTGACGGCGGCTTCCACCTGGTTGGCGTGCTGAACCTGCTCGACCAGGGGTGCCGTCAGACCTCGCCGTGCCGTGCCGTCCATCTGTCCGGCACTGGCGATTTCCGCCGCGTTCTTGCGCAGCCCCTGCATGCCGGCATGGATGCCGGACAGTGCACTCTGGCTTGCGGTTGTGATGACCATCGGCTTGTCTTGGATTGAGGCTTACTAAGAGTTTAGTTGAATGATGGGTGATTGTCTTCCCATCGGGCGGATGCTTCGTGCCGTCCGGCGGCCGCGCCCGGCTGCTCGGGGAATGTTAATCTTGTCCATCCCACGGCGTTTCCCTGTGTGACCCCATCATGTTCAAAAAGATCCTGCTGACTTTGACCGTTGCCATCCCCTTTTTCGGGCTGGCCTTTCTGCTGACCGGCTCGCCACCCCGGACCCATTACGACAATCTGCCCTGGGATGTGGAAGTCCATGCCGATGGGACCTCCAGTGTCTTCGGTATCCATCTGGAACAGACGCCCCTGTCGGAACTGCGTGATCGGTTCATGGTGTTTCCCAGCTTGGCCCTGTTTCAGAGCCGGGAGGACGGGCAGAGCCTGGAAGCCTATTTCGGGCCGGTGAAACTGGGGCCTTTCGAGGCCAACTTCCTGGCGGTGCTGGCGGCGGATGAGCAGACCCTGGCCGGGTTTGCCGAGCGCGCGGTCCATGGCAAGGCCACCCCCAGCGGCGCGCGCCGCCTCGAACTGTCGGAAAACGACACCCGGGCCGCGCTGGCCCTGCCGGTGGTGGAAATCACCTATGTCCCCAGGGCCCGGTATGACGAGGATTCCGTGCTGGCCCGTTTCGGTGAGCCTGTGCGGCGCCTGCCCATGGATGACGGCCGCCGCTACTGGCTCTATCCGGAGCAGGGACTGGTGCTGATGTTCAATCGCCGGGGGCGGGATGTGCTGTACTATGTCGCGCCGGCCCGTTTCGACGAGGCCCAGGGCCGCATCCTGGCCGGCGAGGGTCTGGACCGGTTGCAGCCATGACCGGGGCATGGTGCAGGCCCGGTTTCTGGGAGGGGCGGCCGCTGGCCGACCTGGACGCTCATGAATGGGAAGCCCTCTGCGACGGCTGCGGACGCTGCTGCCTGCACAAGCTGCAGGACGAGGATACCGACGAGATCTACTACACCGACGTGGCCTGCCGCCTGTTGGACCCTCTGACCTGTCGCTGCAGCCATTATGAGGATCGTCTGTCCCAGGTGCCGGATTGTGTCCGGCTGAGTCCGGATGAGGTGAGCCAGGTGGCGTGGCTACCGCCCACCTGTGCCTATCGGCGGTTGCACGAGGGCAGGGGGCTGCCCTCGTGGCATCCCCTGCTCACCCATGACCCGGAGAGCGTGCACCGGGCGGGCGTGTCCGTGCGCGGCCGCATCCTCTGCGAGCAGAAGATGGGGGATGACTGGGAGTCCCGGATCGTCCTCTGGCCCTGCCGGGACGGGCCGGACTGATCCGTGCCTTAGCCCGGAATCCCGGCGAATTGCCGGGGACCGTACCCCTCCCTGGCTTGCAGATAGGCCTTGAGACGGGCGGCAAAATCCGGCACCACGGATCCCTTGACCGCCTCCAGAGCATTGAGCCGGTCCGCCCAGGCCTGGATGCGGGGGAAATCGGCCCCGTCGAATAGGGGCATGGCCTGGTTCAGCAGGGCATAGCGCATGAACAGGGGGGCGTAGGCGCCATCCACCAGGGAGAAGGCCTCGCCATTGAACCAGGGGCCTTCTCCCAGGCTGGCCTCCAGGCGGCGCAGGCCGGCGATGGCGGCGGCCAGGTGGTGTTCCAGGTCATGCTCGGTTTCCGACATCATGAGCCGGTACTGGTCGATGATCGCCTGGCTGCCGAATTCGATCCAGGCCCGGTTCAGGGCCAGGGTCAGCGGGTCGCTGGGCTTGAGGCTGGGCGGGGTGATGTCGTCGATGAATTCGTTGATGACGGCGGATTCGAACAGAACCGTCTGTCGATCCACTTGCAGCACCGGGACCTTGCCGGTGGGGGAGAGGGCAAGAAACCATTCCGGCGGGTGTTCCAGATCGATATAGTCGATCTCGTAGGGGGCCTGCTTGTAGCGCAGGGTGATGACGCTGCGCTGGACGAAGGGGCACAGTTCGAAGCTGATAAGTCTCAGATGCATGGGGAGAGGCGGCTCCTTGGTTTGGTAAGCTGGACAGTGTATCAACCCACGCAGGCAGGATTCATGAGTGACCCACTGGATGTTGTGCGAATCGACAAATGGCTCTGGGCCGCCCGTTTCTTCAAGACCCGCGCCTTGGCCGCCGAGGCGGTGAGCGGGGGACACGTCCATGTGAACGGGCAGCGGGTCAAGCCGGCCCGGGCCGTCAAGGTGGGGGACCGGCTTCGCATCACCCGCAATGCCGAGGCCTGGGAGGTGGAGGTCGTGGGGCTGAATGATCGGCGTCGGCCCGCCGTCGAGGCTCAGGCCCTGTACCGGGAGTCGGAACAGAGTCAGGTTCGCCGTACCGAGGAGGCCGAAGCACGGCGTCTGGCCCGCCTGGCGGTGCCCCATACCGAACATCGCCCGGATCGCCGTGACCGGCGTCATATCCGTCGCTTCATCGGCAAGGAGTAGCCCCGTGCCCAGACCCGTGACACCGCTCATCGCCGCCGACGTGATCATCCGCCTGGAGGATCAGGCTGATCGCATCGTGCTGATCGAGCGCCTCAATCCGCCCCATGGCTGGGCCTTGCCCGGTGGCTTCATGGACGTGGGGGAGTCACTGGAGCAGGCGGCGATCCGCGAGGCCCAAGAGGAAACCGGGCTTGCAGTGCGACTGGAAGCCTTGCTGGGTTGCTATTCGGATCCCGGTCGGGATGAACGGGGGCATACGGTGAGTGCCGTCTATGCGGCGGTGGCCCGGGGGATGCCGGTGGCGGCGGATGATGCCAAGGCGGTCTGGGTCGTGGCCGCGGACCAAGTGGACCGGCCCCTGGCCTTCGATCATCGCCGGATACTGGATGACTATCTGGAGTTCCGGCGCACGGGCCGGGCGGCGCCGCTCCCTCCCCCCGATGGGGGAGAGGGACGACAGGGGATTGATTAACCCCGTTCCTTGACCCACTTGCCGATGGCCGGCGGCACGGTCTTTTGTGCCTTGCCGCTCACATAGATGCCGATGTGGCCGCCGGGGAAGGACAGTTCGGTGTAGTCCTTGGTGCCCACCTTGCCGGCCAGGGCCTTGGAGGCGTCCGGCGGTACCAGGTGATCCTGCTCGGCAAAGATGTTCAGTACCGGCATGGTCACGTTGGCCAGATTCACCTCGTACTCGCCGATGTGCAGGTCGCCGTTCATCAGCTTGTTCTGCTGGTAGAAATCCTTGATGAACTGGCGGTAGGTCTCGCCGGCCTGGTCCGGGCTGTCGAAGATCCACTTCTCCATGCGCAGGAAGTTGTCCAGCTTGTCCTTGTCCTGCAGCACTTCCACCATGTCCAGATACTTCTGGCCCATGAGCTGGTAGGGCTTGAGGTTGAGGAAGGTCCAGTTGAGCAGTTCGCCCGGGATATTGCCCATGGTGTCCACCAGGGTGTCGATGTCCACGTGCTTGACCCAGTGGGAGAGGATGTTGCCCGGAGTATGGAAGTCCACCGGGGTCACCATGGTGATCAGGTTCTGTACCTTTTCCGGATGCATGGCGCTGTAGCACAGGCTGAAGGTGCCGCCCTGGCAGATGCCCAGCAGGTTGATCTTGTCCAGGTTGTGGCGACGGCAGATCTCGTCCACGCAACGGTCCACGTAACCGTTGAGGTAATCGTCCATGGTCAGGAAACGGTCGGCCCGGTCAGGGTAGCCCCAGTCGATCAGGTAGACATCCATGCCGGCTTCCAGCAGGCCCTTGACCGTGGAACGGTCATCCTGCAGGTCCGTCATGTAGGGGCGGTTCACCAGGGCGTAGACGATCAGTACCGGTATCGGGTGCTGGACCACGGAGGCCGGTGCCTGGAAGCGGTAAAGGGTGAGCTTGTCTTCCTTGTAAACCGCTTCCTTGGGCGTCACGCCGGCGGGGATGTCACCGGCATCGGCCAGGTTCTGCAGGCCCTGGGTGAGCTTGTTCTGGAAGGTGGTCAGTTCGTCCATGACCTGATCGGGTCTGATCTGAATCGGAATCATTGGCCGGATCTCCTTTTAATCGCTCTGCTTGGCCTTGGTGGTGGTTGCGGTCTGGCGTTTTGTGGCCGTGGCGCGACTGCGGGTGCCGGTGGCGGCGCGGGAAGCGCTGGCGCTGTCCTTGCCTTCGGCCTTGCTTTCCACCGGGGCTTCCACCTTTGCCGGCGCGGGCTGGTCATTCACCTGGTCGGTCAGCTTGCGTACTGCGGCCTTGAGGGCCTGCAGTTCACGGCGGCTTTCCTGCAGGCGGCGGTGCAGGGTGTTGACTTCCCGGCGGGTGGGCATGTTCAGGCTTTCGGTGACCTCGTCCATGAGGCGGGTGCCCTGGTGCTTTACCGCCATCAGGCTGTTGACCATCTCGCCGTAGATCTTGGCGTACTCCTCGGACATGACGAATTCGCCGTAGACCTCTTCGCAGACGTCCACCCACTCATCGTAGAGGGCGCGCATGGAGGTGATGGGCTTGTCCTGACGACCGGCGTCGTCCAGACGGGCGCGGAAGCGGTCGATGGAGTCCATGCCCACCTTGTTGAAGGCGGCCTGATAGTTCTGCATGGCCTGCTGGTAATTGACCATCAGCTTGGCCAGGTTCTGGTACTGCTCCTGGGATTCGCGGGTGTAACCGACGCCGGGCACGGACAGGAAACGGTCCAGCTGTTCCTGCACGGCATCACCGTAGGGCGCGCGGGCCGGCGGCCGCAAGGCCTGCATGTAGTCGCCCGGCATGGGCATGAAGGACGACGTGGCGCGACGCCAGGTGTCCAGGGGCATCTGCCAGAAGGCATTGGCATCCCGGCTGGCACCGGGCATGTTGGTGAAGCCCTGGAAGGCATTGCTCATCTGGTCGAGCCACTTGTTCACGGCCTCGGCGGCATTGTTGCCTTCCGCGCCACGATAGAGGTTTTCCGCCATGGAAAAGTAATTGCGGCCGATCTTCATCATCTGGTCCATGGCGTCATTGCCGGACAGGGGCATGCCGCTGGATACGGTCTTCCACCACTGGTCCAGGCCATCCCCCCAGTGGGTGGTGCCTTCGTTGCCGCCCATGGCCTTGCGGCTCATGTCCATCCAGGCAGACCAGTACTTGCGCTGGGCTTCCATCCAGTCTTCTGGGTTGAAGGGGTTTGAGTCAGCCATCAATCATCTCCTTTGGGTCCATTCTGGGCCAGGTGTTTATCAGCCGGGATCGCCGTCATGACCGCCCAGTCAATCACCCGGGCCAACGGGCATTCCCGGGCCTGGGCGGTCGGTGCTTGGGACGATCCTACAGGGTACAGCATCGTGAGGATAAGGTTAGCATAGATTTTGTGCGGTGCAACAATTCTGCCGGGGTGATGCTTCATGTTGGTCAGGCAGGCGGCGCATCTGGTATAAACTGCCGGAGCAATGCCTTGATCCTTGAGGCTGTCATTCCTTTTGGATCAAATATGCCAGTAAAGCAAGACCACAGTGCCCTGAAAGTGTGAATCACACCCCGGTGTCCGGCCCGAAAACCCGGTGAAGGGGTGGCCACAGGCATATCCTAATTGAGAAAAACGCCCCTGATCAGGAGGATTTACATGGCTGAATCTATTGTCATCGTCGATGCGGCGCGCACCCCGGTCGGTACCTTCAACGGTTCTCTGTCACAGATTCCGGCCTCGACCCTGGGGGCCATGGTCATGAAGGCCCTGCTGGCCCGTACCGGTCTGGCTCCCGAGCAGGTGGACGAGGTCGTCCTCGGACAGGTATTGCAGGCGGGCGTGGGCCAGAACCCTGCCCGTCAAGCCGCGGTGGAAGCCGGTATTCCCTATTCTTCCCCTGCCATGACCATCAACAAGGTCTGCGGCAGCGGCCTCAAGGCGGTTCATCTGGCCTGGCAATCGGTTCTGTGCGGCGATTCCAATGTAGTCATCGCCGGTGGTCAGGAAAACATGAGTGCCTCGCCCCATGTCCTGCCGGGTTCCCGTCAGGGGACCAAGATGGGGGACTGGAAGATGGTGGACACCATGATCAAGGATGGCCTGTGGTGCGCCTTCAATGATTATCACATGGGTACCACCGCCGAGAACATCGCTGGTGAGTTCAAGATCAGCCGGGACGAGCAGGATGCCTTTGCCGCCCAGTCTCAGCAGCGGGCCGAGGCCGCTCAGAAGGCGGGATATTTCAAGGATGAGATCGTGCCGGTGGAAATTCCGCAGAGAAAGGGTGAGGTCAAGGTCTTTGATGCGGACGAGTTTCCCCGTCACGGCACCACGGCGGAAGGTCTGGGCAAGCTGAGGCCGGCTTTCAGTCGGGACGGCACGGTGACCGCCGGCAATGCCTCCGGCATCAATGACGGCGCCGCGGCCGTGGTGGTCATGCGCGAATCCATGGCCAACGAACTGGGTCTCACCCCCCTGGCCCGTATCGTTTCCTTTGCCGCCGCCGGCGTGGATCCGGCGATCATGGGTACTGGCCCCATCCCTGCCACCATCAAGTGTCTGGAGAAGGCCGGCTGGCGTCCCGCTGATCTGGACATGGTGGAGGCCAACGAAGCCTTTGCCGCTCAGGCCATCGCTGTCAACAAGCAGCTGGGCTGGGACCTGTCCAAGGTGAACGTGAGCGGTGGGGCCATTGCCATCGGTCATCCCATCGGTGCCTCCGGCGCCCGGGTGCTGGTGACCCTTCTGCATGGCATGAAGCGTACCGGTGCCAGACGGGGGCTGGCCACCCTGTGCATCGGGGGTGGTCAGGGTGTGGCGCTGGCTGTCGAGGCGGTCTGACCGGGGCGTGACGGGCGGATTCGGGGATCCCTGCCGGATCCGCCCCTCGCAAGCGGTCCAGTTGAATGTTGATGGGAGAAGTGGGTGAACGAACCGCGGATAGTGAAGAAGTATCCCAATCGGCGTCTCTATGACACCGAGGAGAGCCGTTATGTGACGCTGGCCGATGTACAGCAGCTGGTGCGCCGCGGGATCAACGTGAAGGTGATCGATAGTCAGTCGAGCAAGGACATCACCCGGGGCATTCTGATTCAGATCATCACCGAACAGGAAACGGCCGGAGAGCCACTTTTCACCACCGAGATGCTGGTGCGTTTCATCCGCTTCTATGACGAGGCGGTCCATGAAGCCTTCTCTGGTTATCTGGACCAGAGCCTACGGTTCTTTGCCGATCAGCAGCGGGACTTTAATGACCGCATGCGGGATGTGCTGGGAGGGCGTGCCACTTGGGACATTACCGAGATGACCCGTCGCAACCTGGAGTTCTGGAAAGGCATGCAGGATCAGTTCTTCAAGGCTGCGGTATTCCCCAGCCCGGGTCATGAGGCCAGGAAGGATCCCGCCAAGCCGCTGGAACAGTCGCCGCCGGCGGACTCAGCCGACGGGGGTGCCGGCGCCGCGGACAAGGCGAAAAAAAAACCGAAATAGTCGGCTGTCCGCGCACGGCGGAGAGGGGGTGGGGTGCGTCGCAAAACCCGCACATCGGCTTGACGCCGTGTCCGGATGGGGTTATATGTTGCGCCGCAGCATGAGTGGCGGCAAGGCTGGATGCTGTATCCATGTAACCCTAACCCCGGAGAGCACATCATGAACGACATGATCGAACTGTTCAGCAAAGCCAACCAGACCGGCTTCGACACCTTCCGCAAGCTGAGCGACATCAACCAGCAGACCTTCCAGAAGCTGGTTGAGCAGCAGCTGGACTTGACCACGGGCCTGGTGGATGTGAGCATGAAACACCTTGAGCAGGTGGGCAAGGCCAAGGGGTATCAGGAACTCGTGACCCTGCAGACGGATCTGCTGCGTGATTGCAGCCAGAAGATGGTTGCCACTTACAAGAACGGGCAGGAGATCCTTGATGATGCCCGCAATTCCATGAGTCAGCTGATGAATGATTCCGTCAAGGTGGCGGAAGAAACCGTCAAGCACGTGAGTACTGTTGTCAAGAAGGCTGCCTGATTTTCTCTGTCGTAGCCCTCAAGGCCAGTCAAGCAACAAGGAGTCCGAATAGTGACCAAGCGAGTAGCGTTAGTGACCGGCGGTACCGGCGGTATCGGCACCGAGATCTGCAAGAAGCTGGCCCGTCAGGGTCATGTGGTCGTGGCCAATTACCTGCCCGCGCTGCAGGCCGAGGCCGAGGCCTGGCAGCAGCAGATGAAGGCGGAGGGTCTGGACATGCACGTCGCCGCCGGCGATGTATCCTCCTTCCAGTCCTGTGCCGACATGATCCAGGATATCGAGTCCCGCCTGGGACCCGTCGACATCCTGGTCAACTGCGCCGGCATCACCAAGGACAAGACGCTGCGCAAGATGACCGAAGACCAGTGGCGTGATGTGATCAACATCAACCTGAACAGCGTGTTCAACGTCACCCGTCACGTGGTGGAAGGGATGACCTCGCGTGGTTTCGGCCGCATCGTCAACATCTCTTCTGTCAATGGTCAGAAGGGGCAGTTCGGTCAGGCCAACTATTCCGCGGCCAAGGCGGGCATGCATGGCTTCACCATGGCGGTGGCCCAGGAGACGGCCGCCAAGGGTGTGACCGTCAACACCGTGTCCCCCGGCTATACCGCCACGGCCATGACCGATGCCATGCCGGAAGACGTGCGCAACGCCATCGTGGCGCAGATTCCGGCGGGTCGCATGGGTAGCACGGCTGACATTGCCTTCGCCGTGGCCATGCTCTGCGACGAGGAAGCGGGCTACATCACCGGTGCCAACATCCCGGTCAACGGTGGTTTGTTTACTTCCTTCTGAGATTGTTGTTTGCCCTCGTCGACCGAGACTCATGTCTCGTACGGGCCCCGTTTTGGGGCCCGTTTTTGTGCAGGGGAGCTTTTTCAAAGCGTGATAAGCGTCACAAAAAAGTGAAAGTGATGTGGTAAAAATGCAGCCTCAACACTTGATTTGATGATATTTATTCGCACCTGATCCTGTCTGGTGCTATTCTCCCCCGTGTTTTGGGGTTAAGCGGAAATACCCGCAAAGGGGAGTCGGCGCCGCCGATGTCTCCAGCGCTTTGACCGTCCGGGTTTTGCCGGCGTGACCGGAAAGTAACCCGCGCCCGACACCATGCGCGCCGTCAGAAGCCGGCAGGACAAGGGCAAGGCATTGTGAGCAAATTACGGGGGCATCCATGCCGTTTTCAAGACCAAGCTTTTCGATGGTGATGGGAATCTTTGCTGTTTTCCTGATCATCATTGCTGTGTATCCCAAAATCCTTTCCGGTTTCGGTGGTGATGCCTCCCCGTCCGCAACCCTCACTCAGCCCCTGGAGATCCCTGCCGGTTCGTCGGCCGAAGGTGGCGAAGCCCTGTCGGCCGCCCAGGAACCCCGGGAACAACGCCGCATTGCCGTGGCTTCAGCCGCCGAGGCGGGGCAGGGTGAGTTGCAACGGGCTTCCTTCATGCCCCAGGAGCGCATGAGTCCGGCGCCGGGGACGGACGAGAACCCGACCTCCTACGAGTCCTTCAGCCTGGGTGACGAGGAGGAGGCGCCCAAGGCTTCCGATTGGTTCGAGTACACCATTGCCCGTGGTGATCGACTCTCCTCTCTTTGGGTGGATGACTGGGGGCTGCCCATGGCGACCCTGTACCGCCTGCTGGGCGATGCCGATAACGCCCGCGTGCTCAATCGCCTGCGCGTGGGGCAGCAGGTGGACTGGCAGACCGATGATGAGGGCTATCTGACCCGCCTGCGGATCTGGACCGAGCGTGGCAAGGGCGTGGAGTGGGAGCGGGTCGCGGACGGCTGGGACTTTGAACGCCGCGAGGTGCAGAACAGTCGTGAGATCACCCATATGGTGATCACGGCCAGGGTCGAGGGCAGCATTTCCGCTGCCCTGGCCGGTCGGGACGAACTCTCCGGTCGGTCGGCCGCCGCCCTGGCGGTGCTGCTGGATCGTCACCTGCCGGTACGCATGCATGCCCGCAGTGGGGATGTCTTCTCCCTGCTGGTGGAACAGGAGACCCTGGCCGGCGAGAGCGAGCCCATCGAGCTGCGACTGCTGGCCTTTGATTACCAGGGGGCGCAGTTGAACATCAGTGCCGCCCGTCATGTGGATGGACGCTTCTACACCCCCGAAGGTCACAGCTTGTTGCCGCCCTTTGATCGCCGACCCTTCACCGGCAGCTATCGGATCAGTTCTCCCTTCGATTTGAGGCGTCGGCATCCGGTGACCGGCACCGTCGCCCCCCATCATGGCACGGATTTCGCCATGCCCATCGGCACCCCCATCGTGGCGCCCGCCGACGGCCGGGTGGTGCGGGTGGACTCGCATCCCTATGCCGGTCGCTTCCTGGTGATTGAGCACGGACAGGGCTACACCACCCGCTATCTACATCTGAGCCGGGCCCTGGTGCGTCCCGGCGAGACGGTGTCACGCGGTCAGCGCATTGCTCTGTCTGGTAATACCGGTCGTAGTACCGGCCCACATCTGCACTATGAACTGCATGTGAATGGTCGTCCTGTGGACGCCATGCGTGCCGAGTTGCCGCGCAGCGAGCGTCTGACCGGTGAGGAACTCAAACGGTTCCAGAAGGTGAGCGGTACCCTGCTGGCGGAGGTGAAGGGGCCGCGTCAGTCTCGTCAGGTGGCGATGCTGCCGTATTCCGAAATGGCCATGTGATGCATGGCATGAAGCCGCTGGGCGGGTATGACCCCGCCCGTAGGCGCCGGCTTCATCAGGTAAAGTCCTCATGCCGATACGAAGCTGCTATGATAGCGCCCACAACAAGCAGCATAAGACATGCGTGTCCAACGAACTTCAGCCAATTCAGCCTGAATCCGGTGCCGGTGCTCCCCGCATCTATGCCCGTGCGGAGCACGGCATTTCCCGCGCCAACATCAGCGAGAACGCCCTCAAGGTCCTCTACCGTCTGAAGGATGCCGGCTTTCGTGCCTGCCTGGTCGGCGGTGGGGTGCGGGATCTGTTGCTGGGCCGTGAACCGAAAGACTTCGATGTGGCCACGGATGCCCATCCGGATGAGGTTCGGCGTCTGTTCCGGAACTGCCGGCTGATCGGGCGGCGCTTCCGCCTGGCTCATGTGTTCTACGGACCGGAGATCATCGAGGTTGCCACCTTTCGTGCCCCCCATGACAGCTTCATTGATGACGGAGATGCCGATGGCGTCCCCGAGGCCCTGATTGAGGGGGGGCGCATCATCCGGGACAATGTCTACGGCACCATCGAGCAGGATGCCTGGCGCCGGGATTTTTCCGTCAACGCCCTGTATTACGACATCCGTGACTTCTCGGTGGTGGATTACACCGGCGGCATGGATGATCTCAATCAGGGGGTGTTGCGGCTGATCGGAGATCCCGAGGTGCGTTACCGGGAAGACCCTGTGCGCATGCTGCGTGCCGTTCGCTTTGCCACCAAGTTGGGCTTTCGCCTGGATGCGGCGACGGAGTCCTGCCTGTCTCGTCTGGGGGATCTGCTGCTGGATGTGCCGCCGGCGCGCCTGTTCGACGAGGTGATCAAGTTGTTTCACGCCGGCTGCGGGCTGCAGACCTTCGAGGCACTGCGGCATCATGATCTTTTCGGACGGATGTTCCCGCTGACGGAAGAGGCCCTCGCCCACGAGGAAGAGGGTTTTCCCATCACCTTCGTGGCCAATGCCCTGCGCAATACGGATGAACGCATCCAGTCCGGCAAGGGGGTCAATCCGGCATTCCTTTACGCGGTTCTGCTGTGGGAGCCGGTACGCCACGCCGCGCGCCGCTTCATGGAGGAGGGCGAGGCCGAACTTCCCGCGCTGCAGCATGCCGGGAGCATGATTCTGTCGCGCCAGGCCCGCCATATCCTGATTCCCAAGCGATTTGCCCTGCCCATGCGGGAGATCTGGGAACTGCAGCCCCGCTTCGAGCATCGTCGCGGTGCCCGTGCCCTGCGTCTGCTGACCCATCCCAGGTTCCGGGCTGCCTATGATTTCTACTGTCTGCGTGCCCGCTCCGGCGAGGCGCTTGCGGAAGGCTGTGAGTGGTGGACCCGACTGCAGGAAGTGGACGAGGCGGAGCGGCGTCGCATGGTGGAAGTGTCCGACAAGAAACCCCGGTCCCGCCGGCGACGCCGGTCGCGCAGCAAGTCATCCGGCAACGTCTGACGTCATGTCGCCCGTACTGGCCTATATTGGTATCGGCGCCAATCTGGGGACGCCGCGCACCCAGGTTCTTGATGCCCTGGGGACCCTGGCGGGCTTGTCCCATTCCCGCCTGTCGCGGCAGTCCTCCCTCTATCGCAGTCCCCCCATGGGGCCGCCCGATCAGCCGGACTACATCAATGCGGTGGCCGCACTGGAAACCCGGCTCTCTCCCTCGGAACTGCTGCGGGCATTGCTGGAATTGGAACGTCGTCATGGTCGTGTGCGCCACGGCGAGCGCTGGGGACCGCGAACCCTGGACCTGGATATCCTCCTCTATGGTGACCGGGTCATCCGGGAGCCGCATCTGACGGTGCCCCATCCCGGTATACAGGCGCGAGCCTTTGTCCTGTATCCTCTGGCGGAAATAGCCCCCGATCTCCGAATTCCCGGCCAGGGAGCACTGGCGGATCTGCTGGTCCGGTGTCCGCTCTCCGGCCTGGAAAGACTGGTGGAAGAACCTGCATGACTGAAGCCGAACCGACGTATATCGCTGTCGAGGGCCCCATTGGTGTGGGCAAGACCAGCTTGGCCCAGCGCTTGGCCGAGGCCCTAAATGCCGAACTGCTACTGGAATCCTCCGAGGACAATCCCTTTCTGGAGCGTTTTTATCAGGATCCCCGTAGTACTGCTCTGCCCACCCAACTCAGCTTTCTCATGCAGCGTCTGCAGCTACTCCGTGGCATGGCCCGGCAGGATGCGGGGCATTCATCGATCCGGGTAGTGGATTTTGTGCTGGCCAAGGATGAGTTGTTTGCCCAAGTGGCCCTGGACGCCGACGAGTATCGTCTGTACCAGCAGATTCGCAATGAGCTGGACCGGAATGTCCCCCGGCCGGATCTGGTGATCTATCTGCAGGCTCCGGTCGAGGTCCTGCGGGAGCGCATCGCGCAACGGGGACGCGCTTTCGAGCGCATGATGGACAGTGTCTATTTACAGCGTTTGAGTGATACCTATGCCAGTTTCTTCTATCATTATGCGGAGGCTCCACTGCTGATCGTCAACGCCGGCGAGATCGACTGGGTCAAACGGGACGAGGATTTTCAGCAGCTGCTGACGTTCATGCGCACGGTGCGCGCGGGGCGTCATTACTTCAATCCGCTGCCCTCCGCCGTCTGAGCGGTGGTCGGTGGGGCAGACCATCATCTTCATTCTGATAACCGCGGATATAGCGTGAGCGTACACTCCCAGACAAAGAGACTGACCCTGCGGGATCTGCAGGGCCTGTGCGAGAGACAGGAACCCATCGCCAGTCTCACCGCCTATGATGCCACCCAGGCCCGGCTGATGGACGCGGCCGGCGTGGATCTGGTGCTGGTGGGGGATTCCCTGGGCATGGTGGTGCTGGGCCACGAGACCACGGTACCGGTGACGGTGGATGATGTGATCTACCACACCCGGGCCGTGGCCCGTGGCCTGCGTCGTGCCCTGCTGATGGCCGACATGCCGTTCATGAGTTACGTGTCGGTGGACCAGGCCCTGCACAATGCCGCCCGACTCATGCAGGAAGGCGGGGCGCAGATGGTCAAGCTGGAGGGAGATGCCCAGCAGGTGGCAGTGGTCACCGCCATGTCCCATCACGGCATCCCTGTCTGTGCCCATCTGGGGCTGCGGCCCCAGTCGGTCCACAAGCTCGGTGGGTACCGGGTCCAGGGGCGGGAGGCGGCAGCTGCCCAGCGCATGATCAAGGATGCCATGGCCCTGCAGGAGGCCGGCGCCGACATGTTGCTGCTGGAATGCGTACCCTCCACCCTGGCGGCGGAGATCCGTGCCATGGCCCGGATCCCCGTCATCGGCATCGGTGCCGGTGCCCAGTGTGACGGACAGATCCTGGTGGTGCAGGACATTCTGGGGATGACCGATCACGCCCCGCGCTTTGCGAAGAATTTCCTCGCTGACCAGCCGACCGTGCAGGCCGCTCTGGCGGCCTACGTGCAGGCAGTCAAATCGGGGGCATTCCCCGCCGCGGAACACAGCTTCCTGACCTGATCATGGATATCGTACATCACGTTAAAGACCTGCGAGGCGCACGCCGGGCCTGGCAGGTAGAGGGCTGCACGGTTGCCCTGGTGCCCACCATGGGCAATCTCCATGAAGGCCACCTGAGTCTGGTGCGCCACGCCCGTACTCTGGCGGACCGGGTGGTGGTGAGCATCTTCGTCAACCCTCTCCAGTTCGACCGGGCCGAAGATCTGGCCGCCTATCCCCGTACCCTGGCGGAAGACTGCCGTCTGCTGGCGGCCGAGGCCGCGGACCTGGTGTTTGCGCCCTCCGAAGGTGAACTGTATCCGGCGGGTCGGGGGCAGGTGACCCGGGTGGAAGTGCCTGAACTGTCCGCATTGCTGGAGGGGGCGCATCGGCCGGGTCATTTTGCCGGCGTGGCCACCGTGGTCTGCAAGCTGTTCAACCTGGTGCAGCCGGATGTGGCCGTGTTCGGGGAGAAGGATTTCCAGCAACTGTTGCTGATCCGGCGCATGGTCGCCGATCTGGATATCCCGGTGCGCATCGAAGGACTGGCCACGGTCCGTGAAGCCGACGGCCTGGCCATGAGTTCGCGCAATGCCTATCTGGGCGCGGATGAACGCCCATTGGCCCCGGCTGTTCATCAGGTGCTGTCGGAACTGGCCGCGCGCATGCAGGCAGGGGAGCGGGATTGCCCCGATCTGGAGCGGGAAGCGGAGAAAAAGCTTGAAAAACGGGGTCTGCGGCCCGATTATGTTGCAGTGCGGCGAAGACGGGATCTGTTGCCGCCACGGCCGGGAGACACCCAACTGGTGATCCTGGCGGCCGCCTGGCTGGGCCGGGCGAGGCTCATTGACAATCTATGCCTGGACCTTCCTTCATCCGCCGGATGAACGGAGTCCTGTATGTGCAGGGATGATAACGACAGCCCCTCGGGGACTCGAAGGGGCGTAATGCCTGGAGGATGTTTCAAACCATGTTCTTGACTCTGCTCAAATGCAAGCTCCACAGGGCGGCGGTAACCCACGCCGAACTGGACTACGAAGGCTCCTGTGCCATTGACTCGGATCTCCTGGAACTGGCGGGCATTCGCCCCTATGAGCAGATCCAGATCTACAACGTGACCAACGGGGAGCGTTTCACCACCTACGCCATCCGCGCCGAGGCGGGCAGTCGGGTGATCTCGGTCAACGGCGCCGCGGCTCACAAGGCCAGTCCCGGTGATCGGGTGATCATCTGCGCCTACGCCCAGATGACGGCGGCCGAGGCGGACCTGTTCAAGCCTTCCCTAGTCTACCTGAACGAGCATAACCACGTCACCGGCACCGGCGACGAGATTGCCACCCAGGCCGCCTGAGCAGACTCCACCGGGGGGGTGTCAGTTGCCCTGGTGCCTGGATGTTTTCAGACAGTCCAGGTGCCAGTGACACTCCACCCGTTCGCAGTTCCCTGTCTCGGTGGAGCCGAAGCAGGGTGAGTTTCCTTCCGTCACTTGGATGACCCGGATCAGTTCTCTTTTGGGTAATGACCCGGGATCAATGCCCTTGCTCTGGGCAATATAGCGAACCGTGGCCAGGTTCATGGCCGATTACCTCCGCCGTCTTTCGGCAAGCATGGTGTTGACAGGCTGGATCGCATCGCGCCCTGGCAGTCGGCGGCGACGCTTTACCGATTATGGTCCGTCCGCCGGATTTTGCCTGCCGCCGCCGCCGTTTGGCGCTACCTGTCATCCCATGAATGCTTCCGTCCGTCAGCCGGTGTTGCGCATCCCCGCCGCAATGGCATTGATGGAGCGCAGCAGGGGGGAAAGCCACGGGTCATCCACCCCGTCGCTTCCGCTCCCCTGCAGGGCCCGGTGACGTCTCAGCAGAGTGATCTGGATGTGATTGAGGGGGTCCAGATAGGGATTCCTGCGCATCAGGGACAGGGCCAGCACCGGATTGTCATCCAGCAGGGTCTCCTTGGATGAGACGGTGAGTACCTCCTCCACCGTGCGAAGGTATTCCTCCCGGATGAGACCGAACACCCGCTTCGCCAGGGCCCGGTCGTGGCATAGTCTGGCGTATTCTTCCGCGATCTCCATGTCCGCCTTGGCCATGGACATCTGGCTGTTGGAGAGCAGGGCGCGGAAAAAGGGCCATTCCCGATACATCTGCCGGAGTTGTTCCAGACGCCCGGGATCATCCCCGCGCCATTGTCGCAGGGCGCTGCCCAGGCCGTACCAGGCGGGGACCGTATGGCGTGCCTGCGCCCAGCCGAATACCCAGGGGATGGCACGGATGGAATTCTTGGAGCGGTCTGCCTTGCGCCGATGGGAAGGGCGGGAGCCGATGTTGAGCTGACCTATCTCCTCCACCGGCGTGACTTCGTAGAAATAGTCCAGCACACCCCGGGTACGGTCCGTCAGGGTGCGATAGGCCTTTTCCCCCTGCTGGGCCAGGGTGTCCATGACCTCCAGATCCGCTGCCCGGTCCTGGCTGCCCAGGCCGATCAGCCCCCCGCTGGCCTTGATCAGCCCTGTGGTGCCCATGCTCAGCTCGTAGATGGCCGTTTCCGTGTTGCTGTACTTGTAGGACAGGACCTCCCCTTGTTCGGTGAATTTGATTCGGGCCTGTACCGTGCCGGGCGGCTGGGCCAGGATGGACTCGTGGGTGGGGCCGCCGCCGCGACCGATGGTGCCGCCCCGGCCGTGGAACAGACGGCATTCCACCTCGTGGGCGCCGGTGATGGCGATGATCCGCTGCTGGGCCTGGTACAGGTTCCAGGCGGAGGCGAGGATGCCGCCGTCCTTGCAGGAGTCCGAGTACCCCAGCATGACTTCCTGAAGATTGCCCGCGGCGCGCAGCAGGGTCCGATAGACGGGGTTGCCCAGCAGGTGCTCCAGCACCGACTCCACGTGCCGCAAGTCCTCGATGGTTTCAAACAGGGGCGAGATCCGGACATGGCAGAAGGGCTCGTCCTGGTCGTTGCGGCCGCACAGTCCCGCCAGGCGTGCCAGCAGCATCACTTCCATGACGTGGGAGGCGGCGTGAGTCATGGAGATCACATAGGTGCCGATGCCCTCCGGACCCACCTCGCCGCGCATGCGGGCAATGACGTGGAAGACCTCCAGAGTCTCCCGTGTGGTCTCGGAGAGGGCATCACGGGAGAGGCGCGGCAACTGTTTCCGGTCTAGCAGTTCCGAGAGTCGCCGCAGGCGGGATGCCTCGTCCTGCTTGCCGTAGTCGATATCCGGTTCCCATTGGGCCAGAATTTCCGTCACCGCCGTGGTGTGCACGGTGGATTCCTGTCGGACATCCAGGTGATGCAGGTGAAAGCCGAAGGTTTCCACCTGGCGGATCAGGTCGGTCAGTTCCCCTCTGGCCACATTGCCGTCTCCATGGCTGATCAGGGAGTCGCGGATCAGGGTCAGATCCCGCAGCAGGGCCGCGCTGGAGGCATAGGCTGCATGGGTGGGCATCACCGCCGTTTCTCCGGCGAGCCGACGACGCACCGTGTCGAGGGTCTCGCGCAGCCGGTAACGGATGATGTAGAGCTTGCGCCGGTAGGGTTCTGATTCCATCTTGTCCGGCAGGTCCTTGAACACCGCCCTGGAGATATTCTCATCCTCCTCAAGGCTTGCCATGAAGTCCTCGGCGGGGCGGCACATGAGCAGGGAATGGGTCAGGACGAAACGCAGGGTGTGTACCCGCTGCAGGTATTCGGACAGCACCTGCTCCATGGCCAGGCGACAGGCCATCTCGGTGATGGCCGGGGTGACGTAGGGATTGCCGTCCCGGTCCCCGCCGATCCAGGAACCAAAGCGCAGGAAACTGGGCACCCTGACGACCGGGTTGCCGTGTTCGTCGCTGCCGTAGCTGCGCCGGATCGCCTTTTCCAGCAGGCGGTAGGTATGGGGCACGGCGTCGAACAGGCTTTCCACGTAATAGAACAGCCCGTACTTGATCTCGTCCTGCACCTGGGGCTTCTTCACCCGGACTTCATTGGTGCGCCACAGGATCTGGATCTGCACCTCAAGCTGGCGGGTCAGTTCTTCCCGTTCCTCCCGGCCCAGGCGCGGCATGTCCAGGCGCTCCGCCGCCAGGAAGATGCGCCGCTGGGCCTCCATCACCGTGCGCCGCCGGGCCTCGGTGGGATGGGCGGTGAACACCGGCATGTATTCCAGCTGGTCGAGCAGGCTTTCCAGCGCCCGCGGGGGGGCGCCCCGACCGTGGAAAACCCGGATGGTGTGATCGAAGGAGCCCAGCCACAGGGGGCCGCCCTCGGTGACCTGGCGGCGGCGCTCCCGGTGCAGGTATTCCTCTTCGGCCAGGTTGACCAGGCTGAAGTAGATGCTGAAGGCCCGGATGATGGTTTCCAGGGTCTTCGGGTCCAGGGCGTCGATATAGCGCATCAGACGCTCCCGCTTGTCCGGGTTGTCCTTCTTGCGCAGCGCCACGAAACCCTTGCGCAGGGTTTCCACCGCCTGCAGTACCGCTTCCCCTTCCAGGCGCCGGATGATGTTGCCCAGCAGATTGCCGAACAGCTTCACCCGGGCGCGCAGTTCCCGGTCCCTGGGGACTAGGAAGCGAGAGGTGTCCTTGGTGGTAATGGGCATCATCGGTTCACCAGTCGCTTGTAGAGATCCTGATAGGCCTGGGCGCTGCGGTCCCAGCTGAATTCCTGGCGCATGCCGTGCCCCATGAGACGGGTCCAGACGGTGCGGTCCCGGTACAGGGCGAGGCCCCGTTGAATCGCCTCGCCCAGGGCCTCGGTGGTGGGGCCGTCAAAGACCAGGCCGGTGGCGGTCCCCTCGGCCATGTGGTGGGCGTCGGCGTCGATCACCGTGTCCGCCAGGCCGCCGGTGCGCCGGACCACCGGTACGGTGCCGTAGCGCAGGCTGTAGAGCTGATTCAGGCCGCAGGGTTCGAACCGGGAGGGCATCAGGAACAGATCCGCGCCGGCTTCTATCTGGTGGGCCAGGGCCTCGTTGTAACCCACGTGCAGACCCATGGCGCCGGGGTAGCGCGTGGCCATGGCCCGGGCCCGTGACTCCAGGGTGCGGTCGCCACTGCCCAGGATGGCCAGCTGGACCTGACCGGCCGCCAGCAGGGGTTCGCAGGCGGACAGGATCAGGTCCACCCCTTTCTGTGCCACCATGCGCCCCACGTGGCCCAGCAGCGGTATGTCGGGATTGATCTCAAGGCCGAAGTGGGCCTGCAGGGCGGCCTTGCAGTCGGCCTTGCCCTCCGGTTGTTCGGCGTTGTAGCGCCGGGCCAGATGGCGGTCTCCGGCCGGGTCCCAGTGCCGGTAGTCGGCGCCGTTGAGGATGCCGCTCAGGTCCTGGGCGCGGGCATTGAGCAAGCCGTCCAGACCGCAGCCGAACTGAGCGGTACGGATCTCCCGGGCGTAGGTGGGGCTGACCGTGGTGAGATGGTCCGCATAGACCAGTCCCCCCTTGATGAACGAGAGCTGGCCATGAAACTCCAGGCCGTACATGCCCCAGAATTCCGGCGGCAGGATCAGATCCTCTTGGGCATGACGGGGGAACAGGCCCTGGTAGGCCAGGTTATGGATGGTGAACAGGGTGGCCGGCCGCTCTCCGTGCTGGCTCAGCAGGGCCGGGGCCAGACCCGTCTGCCAGTCGTTGCAATGCAGGATCTGGGGCTTCCAGTCCAGGCCTGCCTGGTCCAGGGACAGTTTCACGATGGCCCGGGCAAAGACGCCGAAGCGCAGGTGATTGTCCTGCCAGTCACGCCCGTCGGAGGCCCGGTAGGGATCCCCTGCACGATCGAAATGCAGGGGGGAGTCCACCAGATAGAGCCGGACGCGGGTCTTGGGCAGCAGCCCTTCCAGGATCCTGACCGGCTGCTCACTGCCGGCCACGGGGAACTCGGCCACCGTCTCCAGCTTGCCTGCTGCGGCGCGGGCGGCCGGATAGGCGGGTAGAATCAGACGGATATCGTGCCGGAGCCGTTTCAGGGCCGGGGGCAGACTGCCGCAGACGTCCGCCAGTCCGCCGGTCTTGATGAGGGGGTGTGCCTCGCTGGTGGCGAAGAGAATTCGCATAGGCCGATGTCATGTCCGCGGCGCCTTGATGACGTCACGGCCATGAAGCGCTCCCTGTTTATGATGGGTTTAGGACCATCATAATAGATAAATAATCTCGCGTTCGTGAACATAGAAATGGAGTGACCCATGAGCAACGCACTGCCCAAGACCCT
Source organism: Ectothiorhodospira sp. PHS-1 (assembly GCF_000225005.1). Taxonomy (NCBI): domain Bacteria; kingdom Pseudomonadati; phylum Pseudomonadota; class Gammaproteobacteria; order Chromatiales; family Ectothiorhodospiraceae; genus Ectothiorhodospira; species Ectothiorhodospira sp. PHS-1. The sequence continues at coordinate 70,866 of NZ_AGBG01000001.1, forward strand.
CGCCTGGCAAGCCCTGGAAGCCCATCACGAGGCCGTTTGCGATCTTCACATGCGTGAGCTCTTTCGCCAGGATCCCCAGCGTTTTCAGCGCTTCAGCCTGCAGTTCGAGGACATCCTGCTGGACTATTCCAAGAACCGCATCACGGCCGAAACCCGGGATCTGCTGGTGGAACTGGCCCGGGCCGCGCTGGTGCCCCAGTGGCGGGACCGCATGTTCGCCGGTGAGCGCATCAATACCACCGAGGATCGGGCGGTGCTGCATGTGGCCCTGCGCAACCGCGGTGACCGGCCCATGTGGGTGGATGGGGAAGACGTCATGCCCCGGGTGCGCCGGGTGCTGTCCCACATGGGCGACTTCGTGGCGCGGGTGAGATCGGGGCAGTGGACGGGGCATACCGGTCGACCGATCCAGCATGTGGTGAATATCGGCATCGGCGGCTCGGACCTGGGGCCGCTGATGGTCTGCGAGGCCTTGAAACCCTATGCCCATGAGCGCCTGCAGATGCATTTCGTCTCCAATGTGGATGCCACCCACCTGACCCGGACTCTGGCCCAGGTGGACCCGGAGACGGTGCTGTTCGTGATCGCTTCCAAGACCTTCACCACCCAGGAGACCCTCACCAATGCCCATTCAGCCCGGCGCTGGTTCCTGGAACAGGGGGGCTGTGAAGCAGCCATCGCCCGTCATTTCGTGGCCGTGTCCACCCACCGGGAAGCGGTGGCCGCCTTCGGCATCGATCCGGCCAACATGTTCGAGTTCTGGGACTGGGTGGGGGGACGCTATTCCCTGTGGTCCGCCATCGGCCTGTCCATTGCCCTGTCCCTGGGCATGGACCACTTCGAGGCCCTGCTGGACGGTGCCCACGCCATGGACGAGCATTTTCGCGCCGCGCCGCTGGAGGAGAACATGCCCGTCATCCTGGCCCTGCTGGGAGTGTGGTATGTGAATTTCTTTGGTGCCCGCAGCCATGCCATTCTGCCCTATGACCAGTATCTGCACCGGTTCCCGGCCTACTTCCAGCAGGGGGACATGGAGAGCAACGGCAAGTCGGTGGACCGGCAGGGGCGGCGGGTGAGCTGGCACACGGGGCCGGCCATCTGGGGCGAGCCGGGAACCAATGGCCAGCATGCCTTCTATCAGCTCATCCACCAGGGGACCCAGCTCATCCCCTGTGATTTTCTGGCCCCCTGCCTGAGCCATCACCCCCTGGGGGAGCATCACGCTATCCTGTTGTCCAATTTCTTTGCCCAGACCGAGGCCCTGATGCGGGGCAAGACCCTGGAGGAATGCCGGGAGGAAATGCGGGCCGCCGGGATGCCCGAGGCCCAGGTGCAGGCCCTGGCCCCCCATCGGGTGTTCGAGGGCAACCGGCCCACCAATTCCATCCTGTTCAAGCGCCTCACTCCCCGTACCCTGGGCTCGCTGATTGCCCTCTATGAGCACAAGATCTTCGTCCAGGGGGTGATCTGGAATGTGAACTCCTTCGACCAGTGGGGGGTGGAGCTGGGCAAGCAGCTGGCCCGCACCGTGCTGCGGGAGCTGCGGGACCCGGACCCGGTGGCGGGGCATGATGCCTCCACCAACGGACTGATCAACTACTACAAACGGCTGACGCGGGAGTAAGCCCGGTCTTCATGCCCCGGCCAGTAGCGGCATCGCCAGGCCGAACACGGCGGCGGTCACCAGGATCAGCGCGATCAGGCTGATGCGCCAGCCCGCCCGAACCATGTCCGGCACCGTGATCCGCTCACTGCTGAAGACGATGGCATTGGGCGGGGTGGCCACGGGCAGCATGAAGGCACAGGAGGCCGCCAGGGCCACGGGGATGGCCAGCAGCAGGGGGTCGTGGCCCAGGCTGACCGCCAGGGAGGCTGCCAGCGGCAGCACCGTGGCCGCCGTGGCCGTGTTGCTGGTGACGTGACTGAGCAACATGGCGCTCAAGGCCACGATGCCCACCAGGGTCCAGGTGGGCCAGTTGCTCAGTTGTACCAGGGAGGTGGCGATGTGGTCCGACAGGCCGCTGCCGCCGATGGCGGAGCCCAGGCTCAGGCCCCCGCCCACCAGGATCAGCACCCCCCAGGGCAGCTGGCGGGTGGACTCCCAGTCCAGCAGGAACTGGTGCCGCCGGAAGTCCGCCGGGATCAGGAACAGAGCCAGGGCACCGACGATGGCAATGCCGGGATCGGTGATGGAGACGCCGGGGAACAGGGATTCCAGCAGCGGACGCAGGATCCAGGCCAGGGCCACGGCGACGAAGACGAACAGCACCCGCAGTTCCGCCCGGGTCATCGGGCCGAGCTGTTCCCGTTGTTGGCGCAGCAGTTCACCGATCCCTTCCAGTGGCCGCCGGGACACCGGGAAGGCCCAGCGACATAGCACCCACCAGCAGGCCACCAGCAGGGTCAGGGCCAGGGGCAGGCCCACCATCATCCACTGGGCAAAGCCGATCTGATGGTCGTAGTTGTCGTTCATGTAGGCGGCGAGCAGGGCGTTGGGCGGGGTGCCGATAAGGGTGACCATGCCGCCGATGTTGGCGCCGAAGGCGATCCCCAGCAGCAGGGCCAGCCCCACGTTGCGGATCTGTGCCTTTTCCATGCCCCGGTCTTCCAGCAGGATCAGCACCGAGATGCCGATGGGCAGCATCAGGGCGGCGGTGGCGGTATTGCTCACCCACATGCTCAGCCCCGCCGTGGCGCCCATGAAGCCGGCCACCAGGTGATCCAGTCGCTGTCCGGCCAGGCCCAGGATCACCAGGGCGATGCGCCGGTGCAGGTTCCAGCGCTGGATGGCCAGGGCGATCATGAATCCGCCCAGGAACAGGAAGATCAGGGGATTGGCATAGGGTGCCGCCGCTTCGGCGATGGTGCTTGCCCCCAGCAGGGGTAGTACGGCAATGGGCAGCAGGGCGGTGGCCGGGATGGGGATGGCCTCGGTCACCCACCAGATGGCCATGAGCGCGGTGAGGGCGGCCACGGCCCAGGTATGGGCGGCCAGTTCCCCGGGCGGGCCCGCCAGCAGCATGCCGAAAAAGACCAGGGGGCCAAGCACCAGCCCCAGCCTGGGCCGCCAGAGGGAAGGCGAGACGGGCTTGGGCGCGGTGGATGTGCCGGCTTCCGTGGACGAAGTCATGATGCTCTCCATTGGGATATGACGGTCGTGCCCGATACTCGGGTGTCGGGTCGGATTGCTGTGCTGCAGTATAGCCGCCGGTCATGTCATGCCGCTGACGGGCATGACGGGATGGCGGTGGACAAGAAGCGGCGGCCCTTGGGGCTGGGGGCCATGGGACGGGACCCATGGTATGCTCTTGCCGAACAAAATGATGGCTGACGGATAAATCATGACAAGAGCGACCGGCACTTACAACATCACCACCCTCAACGAGTTCGTCATTCAGCGCCAGGCGGATTTTCCCTATGCCAAGGGGGAATTGTCCCGGTTGCTGCACCATGTGGGCGTGGCGGCCAAGGTGGTGAACAAGAAGATCAACAAGGCGGGGCTGGTGGACATTCTGGGTCGTGCCGGCGATGTGAACGTCCAGGGCGAGGACGTCCAGAAGCTGGACCTGTTCGCCAATGAGCACTTCATCGCCGCCCTGCGTTCCACCGGCGAGTGCTGCGCCATCGCCTCCGAGGAAGACCAGGAAATCACCATCTTCGATGACGGCCTGTCCCGTGACGGCAAGTACGTGTTCTGCATGGACCCTTTGGACGGCTCGTCCAATATCGACGTAAATGTCTCCGTCGGCACCATCTTTTCCATCTATCGCCGCCGTACCGAACGGGGCACCCCGGCGGACTTGTCCGACTTTCTGCAACCGGGGACGGAGCAGGTGGCGGCCGGTTATGTGATCTACGGCTCATCCACCATGCTGGTGTACACCACCGGCAAGGGGGTGAACGGTTTCACCCTGGACCCGACCATCGGTGAGTTCTGCCTTTCCCACCCGGACATCCGCACCCCCGAGAACGGCACCATCTACAGTATCAACGAAGGCAACTATGCCCACTTCCCGGCGGGGGTGAAGCAGTTCATCAAGCATTGCCAGGTGGTGGACCCGGACACCCGTCGTCCCTATACCTCGCGCTACATCGGTTCCCTGGTCTCGGACGTCCATCGCAATCTCCTCAAGGGCGGGGTGTTCCTGTATCCCTCCACCCAGAAGGCCCCCCAGGGCAAGCTGCGTCTGCTGTACGAGTGCAACCCCATCGCCATGATCGCGGAGCAGGCCGGCGGCAAGGCCAGCGACGGCGCCCGCCGCATCCTGGAGATCCCGCCGGAGGATCTGCACCAACGGGTACCGTTCTATGTCGGCTCGCGGCGAATGGTGGAGGATGTGGAGCGGTTCCTGGCCGAGGCCCGATAACCGGTATTCTCTCATTGACCGTGCCGGTCCAGGGCCCACCGCACATGTTCCCGCACACAGGCGCTGGGATGTTCCAGTCGCCGCGTCAGGGCTTCCCGGACGGTGGGTGAGGGCCGGGCATTGCCCAGCCCCACGGCCAGATTGCGTAGCCACCGTTCATGGCCGATGCGCCGGATCACCGACCCTTCGGTGAGTCGCAGGAAGGTCGGCTCGTCCCAGTCGAACAGAGTCACCAGGTCGATGTCATCCAGCCCATGCCGGGCACGAAAGTCCGGTTCCACCGCCACCCCGGCCCGGCGATTCCAGGGGCAGACCAGCTGACAGTCGTCGCAGCCGTAGATCCGGTTGCCCATCAGCGGCCGCAGCGGCTCGGGGATGTTGCCGGGGTGCTCGATGGTGAGATAGGAGATGCAGCGCCGGGCATCCAGTTCATAGGGCGCAACGATGGCCGCGGTGGGGCAGACGTCCAGGCAGGCCCGACAGCGACCGCAGTGACTGCGCTCCGGCTCATCCAGGGGCAGGGGCAGGTCGGTGTAGAGTTCACCGAGGAAGTACCAGGAACCGTGGTGCCGGCTGAGCAGGTTGGTGTGCTTGCCGATCCAGCCCAGTCCGGCCTTCTCCGCCAGGGCCTTTTCCAGCACCGGGGCGCTGTCGACAAAGGCCCGGTAGCCGAAGGGTCCGGTGACCGACTCGATGCGCTCGGCCAGGGTCTGCAGACGCTTGCGGATCACCTTGTGGTAGTCCCGTCCGAGGGCATAGCGGGAGATGAAGGCCGCCTCGGGATCGTCGAGCACGGAGCCGGCGTCCCGGGTCCGGGGCGGCCAGTAGGCCATGCGCACGGAGATGATGCGCAGGGTGCCAGGGACCAGTGCTTCAGGACGGGAGCGCCGGGTGCCGTGGCGGGCCATGTAGTCCATCTCGCCATGGCGGCCCTGGTCCAGCCAGCGCAGCAGATGGGCCTCGTGGACGGCGAGGTCGGTGTCGCAAATGCCGGCCCGGTCAAAGCCCAGTTCCAGCGCCCAGGTCTTGATCCGTTGGGTCAGGGCGAGCAGATCAGTGGTGGTCATCCTGGGCTTATACTACGGCTGACAAGCCCTTTGCCACCGGATCGAGCCTGCCATGTCCGCCGACCTGCCCGAAGCCCTTTACACCGCAGCCCAGGTCCGGGAGTTGGACCGCCGGGCCATCGAGGATCACGGTATTCCCGGTTACACCCTCATGTGCCGGGCCGGCGCGGCCGCCCTGGACCGGCTGAGGCGGCAGTGGCCCGGGGCCCGTACCCTGGCCGTCTGTTGCGGGCCGGGCAACAACGGCGGGGACGGCTATGTGCTGGCTCGCCTGGCCCTGGAGGCGGGTCTGTCGGTGCGGGTGGTGGCGGCCACCGATCCCGCCCGGCTCCGCGGCGAAGCCGAGCGGGCCTGGCGGGACTGGCAGGCCTGCGGTCAGCCCCTGTCGGCGCCGGACGAGGCCCTGGCGGCCGCGGACGTGATCGTGGACGGTTTGCTGGGGACGGGGCTGACGCGGGCGGTGGAAGGCGACATGGCCCGCCTGATCCGCTCCATCAACCGGGCGGCCGGCCCGGTGCTGGCCCTGGACATCCCCTCGGGGCTGAATGCGGATACCGGCGCCGTCATGGGATGTGTGGTGGAGGCCGACGTCACCCTGAGCTTCATCGGCCTCAAACTGGGGCTCATGACCGGGGCGGGTCCGGCCTGTCGGGGGGAACTGTTCATGGATGGGCTGGGGGTTCCGGCGCCGGTGTTCGACGACCTGCCGCCGGCGGCCCGGCGGGTCCGGCCCGACCTGTCCCGGGCCTTCCCGCCGCGATCCCGGGATGCCCACAAGGGCCATTTTGGTCATGTACTGGTGATCGGCGGCGGTCGGGGCATGCCGGGGGCTGTTCGGCTGGCGGGAGAGGCGGCGGCCCGGGTGGGGGCGGGACTGGTGACCCTGGCCACCCATCCCGATCATGCCGCCCTGATTCCCCTGGCGCGACCGGAATTGATGTGCCACGGCATCCAGCGCCCCGGTGACCTGGAGGTCCTGTTGGCGCGGGCCGACGTGGTGGCCGTGGGGCCGGGGCTGGGCACCGGAGACTGGGGGCGGCGCCTGTGGGCGCGCCTCGGGGACTGGGATGGGCCGATGGTGGTGGATGCCGATGGCCTGAATCTGCTGGCCGCCGCCCCCCGATGCCGGGAAGACTGGATTCTGACCCCGCATCCCGGTGAGGCGGCGCGCCTGCTGGGGTGTGACACAGCGACGATCCAGGCCGACCGACCCGGCGCGGCCGCCGCCATTGTCCGGCGCCATGGCGGCGTCTGTGTCCTCAAGGGGGTGGGCAGTCTGATCCGGGATGCATCCGGGCTGCATCTGTGTGATACCGGTAATCCCGGCATGGCTTCCGGCGGCATGGGGGATGTGCTGACCGGTATCATTGCCGGGTTGCTGGCCCAGCATCTGCCCGCGGGCGGGAGCCTGGCAGAGTCGGCGGCCCTGGGTTGCTGGGTCCATGGCGCGGCCGCCGATCGGGCGGCCCGGGTCGGTGAGCGGGGGCTGCTGGCCTCCGATCTTCTATGTCATCTGCGCGAGGTCATCAATTCATGATCCTGGAACTGGCGGACGAGGCCGCCACCGAAGCCTTCGGGGCTCGTCTGGCGGCGGCCTGCCCCCACGAGGGGGTGGTGTTTCTGGAAGGGGACCTGGGGGCGGGCAAGACCACCCTGGTCCGGGGTTTCCTGCGGGGGCTGGGGCATGGGGGGGCGGTCAAGAGTCCCACCTATACCCTGGTGGAACCCTATGACATCGCCGGTCGTCGCATCCTGCACTTTGATCTCTACCGACTGGAGGACCCCGAGGAGCTGGAATACCTGGGGGTTCGCGAGGAACTGGGGGGGCAGGCACTGAATCTGGTGGAGTGGCCGCGGCAGGGGCGGGGCTGGTTGCCGGCGCCGGATCTGTGCCTGTCCCTGACGGCCAGCGGCGCGGGACGTCGTGTGGTGGTGTCGGCGCAAAGCCCCGCCGGTGCGGAGTGGGTACGGCAGGTGATGGAGAATTCACCCTAAGACAGCCGCGTATCTGGCTAATATTACAGCCCTTTCAGGCTTGCAATTCCCGTCTCATCAGCCACACTATAGGAGAGAGTCTGAATCTTTTCAGGGGGTCGGAACCGTGACCGACGACGGATACCAAGCCAGGCGGCGGCAATTCCTGCGAAGTCTGCTGTTCGCCTCCAGTGCGACGGCGGCCGGTCTGTGGTGGCCGGGGGCCGTATGGGCGTCCGGTCAGACGGCGGTGAGAGGGGTGCGCACCTCCGTGGACGGCGAGGTGACGCGTCTGGTGTTCGAGCTCAGTGGTCCGGTGGATCATGCCGTGTTCACCCTCAGCAATCCGGACCGGGTGGTGCTTGATCTGCGCAAGGCCCGGGCCGCCGTCGATCTGCGTGCCGCCGGTGCCGCCTCGGGGCCTTTGCGCGGCGTGCGCCATGCCCCCCGCAATGAACAGGATCTGCGGGTGGTGATCGATCTCAGGCATCCCGTCAGTCCCCGAACCTTCCTCTTGCGGCCCGCCGACGGGGCCGGTCACCGTCTGGTGATCGACCTCCAGCAGGAAGGTGTTGCCGAGCCGGTCGTCACCCAGTCCGTCCGGGAAGCGGTTCGGTCCCGGGATGTGATCGTCGCCATCGATGCCGGACACGGGGGCAAGGACCCGGGCGCCATCGGACCCGGCGGTACCTATGAAAAAGACGTGGTGCTGGCCATTGCCCGCCGTCTGGAGACCCTGGTGCAGCGGGAGCCGGGCATGACGCCGGTGATGATCCGTACCGGCGACTATTTCCTGCCCTTGCGTGAACGCATCAACCGGGCGCGGCAGCAGCATGCCGACGTCTTCATCTCCATCCATGCCGATGCCGCCCCCAATGCCCAGGTGCAGGGTTCCTCTGTCTACATGCTCTCCGATCGCGGCGCCACCAGTGAGGCGGCACGTTGGCTGGCCCAGCGGGAGAACGAGGCCGACCGGCGCCTGGGGGCGGTGCCCATCAACGACAAGGATGACGTCCTGGCCTCGGTCCTGCTGGACCTGACCCAGAACGGCACCCTGGAGGCCAGCAAGACCCTGGCGGATGCCATGATCGGTGAACTGCACCGGGTGGGGAAGGTCCGCAGTCCCCGGGTGGAGCGGGCCGGCTTTGCCGTACTGCGTTCCCCTGACGTGCCTTCCGTGCTGGTGGAGGCCGCCTTCATCTCCAATCCCGCCGAGGAGCGCAAGTTGCGCACGCCGGCCTTCCAGCAGTCCATGGCCGAGGCCTTGCTCGGCGGCCTGCGGGCCTATTTCGACGGCCATGCCCCACCGGGCACCCTGCTGGCGGAACGGCGCCGCGGGCGGCATGTGATCCAGCGCGGCGAGACCCTCTCCGGCATCGCCACCCGCTACCAGGTACCGGTGTCCCAGCTCCGCGCGCACAACAATCTCAGCTCCGATGTCATCCGGGTGGGCCAGGTGCTGGAAATTCCCATGCGGGATAGCTGACGCGCGTGTCCATTCAGGAACTCCCCCCCCAGCTGATCAACCAGATTGCCGCCGGCGAGGTGGTGGAACGTCCATCCTCCGTGGTCAAGGAGTTGCTGGAGAACAGCCTGGACGCCGGTGCCGGTCGCATCCACATCGAGGTGGAGCAGGGCGGGGTGCGGCGTATCCGCATCCGGGACGACGGATGCGGGATTCCGCGCCACGAACTGGCCCTGGCCCTGTCCCGCCATGCCACCAGCAAGATCACCAGTCTGGAGGATCTGGAACGGGTGGCCAGCCTGGGTTTTCGGGGCGAAGCCCTGCCCAGCATTGCCTCGGTCTCCCGCCTGACCCTGACCTCAGCGGTGGCCGGGGAGGATAGCGGCTGGCGCCTGCGGGGCGATGGCGGCGACCGCTTCGACGATCCCGAGCCGGCCCCTCATCCGGTGGGTACCACCATCGACGTCAAGGACCTGTTCTTCAATGTCCCGGCACGGCGCAAGTTCCTGCGCACGGAACGCACCGAGTACGGCCATCTGGAAGAAGTGGTGCGAAGGATCGGGTTGTCCCGCTTCGATGTGACCCTGGACCTGAGTCATAACGGCAAATCCACCCTGCGGCTGCCGGCGGCCTCGTCCCAGGCCGAGCGGGATCATCGGGTGGCTCAGGTCTGTGGCCAGGCTTTCATCGGGCAGTCGGTCTTCATCGAACAGGCCGCCGCCGGTCTCAGGCTGGAGGGTTGGATGGGGTTGCCCACCTTTTCCCGCAGTCAGGCGGATCTGCAGTATTTCTATGTCAACGGTCGCATGGTCCGGGACAAGGTGGTGAGCCATGCGGTGCGTCAGGCCTACCAGGACGTGCTCTATCACGGCCGCCATGCGGCTTTCGTGCTCTACCTGACCCTGGATCCGGTGCTGGTGGATGTGAACGCCCATCCGGCCAAGCATGAAGTGCGCTTTCGCGAGTCGCGGATGGTGCATGATTTCCTCTTCAGCAGTCTGCACCGGGCCCTGGCCGAATTGCGTCCCGGGGTGAAGCCCGCTGCCGGTGAACCTGCCGCCGGCGAGGAGCCCACCCTGGCGGCCACGATGCCGACGACGGGGCCTGTCGTCCCTGTGCCCGCCGTGTCGCCGTCATCCGCTCCGGCGCATTCCCCGTCGGGTCGGGGAAGCGGGGGAGGGTATGGGCCAGGGCCTGTGCGCCAGGGCAGCCTGCACCTGCCGGTGGCCGAGTCCATGGCCGCCTATGCCCGCCTGCACCCGGAGCCGGATCGGTCCGCCGACTCGGCCGCCGAACCGGTGGACCACCCCTTGGGCCATGCCCTGGCTCAGTTGCAGGGCGTCTATATCCTGTCCCAGACCGTGGACGGACTGGTGCTGGTAGACATGCACGCGGGGCATGAACGGGTGACCTATGAGCGTCTCAAGCGGGCCTACTGGTCGGAGGGACTCAAGTCCCAGCCCCTGCTGGTGCCCGAGACCCTGGCCGTGAGCCGGGCCGAGGCGGACACCGCCGAGACTCATCAGGAGGACTTCCGGCGCCTGGGTTTCGAGGTGGACCGGGCCGGGCCCGAGCAGTTGCGGCTGCGGGCGGTGCCCAGCCTGTTGTCCGGGGGCGATACGGCCACCCTGGTGCGGGACGTGATCGCCGATCTCAAGGCCCATGGCCTGTCCCGTCGGGTGGAGGCGCAGGTCAACGCCCTGCTGGCCACCATGGCCTGCCACGGCTCGGTGCGGGCCAACCGGCGCCTGAGCATTCCTGAAATGAACGCCCTGTTGCGGGACATGGAAGCCACCGAGCGCAGCGGCCAGTGCAACCACGGCCGGCCCACCTGGGTCAGCCTGTCCATGGAACAGCTGGACCGTCTGTTCCTGCGGGGCCGCTGACATGACCTCTGCCCCGACACTCCCGCCGGCGGTCTTCCTGATGGGGCCGACGGCCACCGGCAAGACTGATCTGGCCATCCGCCTGTGCGAGTCCCTGCCCCTGGAGATCATCAGCGTGGACTCCGCGCTGATCTATCGGGGTATGGACGTGGGCACCGCCAAGCCCGGGGCCGATGTGCTGGCCCGGGTCCCCCATCATCTGGTGGATATCCTGGACCCGGCCCAGGCCTATTCCGCCGCCCGGTTCCGGGAGGACGCCCTGGCCCTGATGGGCGACATCACGGCGCGGGGGCGGGTGCCCCTGCTGGTGGGCGGGACCATGCTCTATTTCAGGGCCCTGGATTTTGGTCTGGATACCCTGCCGGAAGCGGATCCCGTCATCCGGGCCGGAATCGACGCCCTGGCGGCCGAGCAGGGCTGGGAGGCGGTGCATCGGGAACTGACCCGGGTGGACCCGGTATCGGCCTCGCGCATCCATCCCAACGACCCCCAGCGGCTGCAGCGGGCCCTGGAGGTCTATCGCATCACCGGGTCACCCCTGTCCTCGTTCCATGGGGGGGGCCGTCGTTCGCAACTGCCCTGGCGGGTGTTGCGTCTGGCCCTGATGCCGCCGGATCGTACCCGGTTGAGGGAACGGATTGCCCATCGCTTCCGTCAAATGCTCGGACAGGGTCTGCTGGATGAAGTCAGTGCCCTGCGGGCGCGGGATGACCTGAGTCTGGATCTGCCCGCCATGCGGGCGGTGGGATATCGTCAGGCATGGGAGTATCTGGAGGGTCGGATCGACCATGAGGTCATGGTGGCCCAGGCGATCACCGCCACCCGACAGCTGGCCAAGCGACAGATGACCTGGTTGCGTGGCTATCCCGAGGTGGAAGTGCTGGATCCGGAGCACCTTGACCCCAATGGCGTGCTGGCGCGGGTGCGGGACCACCTGGGGTCGCAATGACCGCTACGCGCCTGCCCGTCCACGTCTGTTCGGGAACGGAATCGGCGTGGGATTTTTGGCTCGGGCGGTATGCTAGACTGAAACCATCAGGCTTGGGGCCGGGATCGTCCACCCCCGCCTGCTGAACACAATCGTGATGACCATAATCCGGGAGCAGACCATGTCAAAAGGGCAGACGCTACAAGAACCCTTTCTCAATACCCTTCGCAAGGAACGCATTCCGGTCTCCATCTACCTGGTGAACGGCATCAAGCTGCAGGGGCAGATCGATTCCTTCGATCAGTTCGTGGTATTGCTCAAGAACAGCGTGAGCCAGATGGTCTACAAGCACGCCATTTCCACCATCGTGCCGTCCCGGCCGGTCAAGCTGTCCACGGGCGATGAGGGTGATCAGGATAGCCATCACTGATGCCTCCGGCAGGCCTTTCCCCCGTCGGGGAAAGGCATCCGACCCATTCACATCGAGGGTGTGACACCACTTGTTCGAAAGACCCCGCAGTGGCGAGCGCGCCATTCTGGTCCATGTGGACCTTCCCGCGCAGGACGGTGATGACGACTGCTCCGAGTTCATGGAGCTGGCCCGCTCCGCTGGTGCCGATCCGCTGGCTCTGGCGACCGGTACCCGTAAGGCGCCCGACCCCCGTTATTTCATCGGCAGCGGCAAGGCGGAGGAAGTCCGCGATCTGGTGGCGGCCCATGGAGCCGAACTGGTCATCTTCGATCACGCCCTCTCGCCAAGCCAGGAGCGCAACCTGGAACGACTGTTCCAGTGCCGGGTGCTGGACCGGTCCGGCCTGATCCTGGACATCTTTGCCCAGCGTGCCCGCTCCCACGAGGGCAAGCTGCAGGTGGAACTGGCCCAGTTGCGCCACATGTCCACCCGGCTGGTGCGGGGCTGGACCCACCTGGAACGGCAAAAGGGCGGCATCGGCCTGCGTGGCCCGGGCGAGACGCAGCTGGAAACCGACCGGCGGCTCCTAGGCGTGCGCATCAAGCAGATCCAGAAACGACTGGAGAAGGTGGAGCAGCAGCGGGAGCAGGGGCGGCAGTCGCGACGGCGGGCGGAGATCCCCACCGTTTCCCTGGTGGGTTACACCAATGCCGGCAAGTCCACCCTGTTCAATCGGCTCACCCAGGCCGGGGTCTATGCTGCCGACCAGCTTTTCGCCACCCTGGATCCGACCCTGCGTCGGGTGGATCTGCCTTCCCAGCAGCGCGTCATTCTGGCGGATACGGTGGGCTTTGTACGTCATCTGCCCCATGACCTGGTGGCGGCCTTTCGCGCCACCCTCACCGAAACCCGGGAAGCGGCGCTGCTGCTGCACGTGGTGGATGCCCATGCCGCCGAGCGGGATATCTATCTACGGCAGGTGGACGAGGTGCTGGAGGAGATCGGCGCCAGGGACGTGCCCCAGGTGCTGGTCTTCAACAAGATCGATCTCATTCCCGGCGCTGAGCCTCGGATCGAGCCGGGTACCGTGGGCACGCCCACCCGGGCCTGGGTATCGGCCCAAACCGGGGCAGGGGTGGACGACCTGTTGCAATGGTTGGGGGACTACTTCGCCGAATCCATCGTCCAGGGCTGGCTGGCGTTACCGCCCCAGGCCGGTCGTGAACGGGCGGGGCTCTATGCCCTGGAGGCGGTGGAAGCCGAGGAGGTGAGCGAAACCGGCGAGCTGCGCCTCAAGGTCAGGCTGCCCCGGCGGCGCCTGGAGGAACTTTTTCGGGGGGGTGGGTTCACACCGAAACTGATGGATGACTAAAATGGGCAGTTTGTACGCCTGATCTGCACGTTTTTCCTGTTATCATCAGACGTTTGATCGCGTTTTCAACGGAGTCAGCTCATGCCCTGGAACGAACCAGGAAACAACAGCAAAGACCCCTGGGGTGGCGGCGGTGGCAACCGTGGCGGCAACCAGGGTCCGCCGGACCTGGATGAGGTCCTGAAGAAACTGTCCAACAAGCTGGGCGCCGTCTTCGGCGGCGGCGGTGGTGGCGAGGGGGGTAACGGTGGCGGCATGGGCAAGCATGCCTCGGCCGGCATCAGCCTGGCCGTCATCCTGGCCCTGGTGATCTGGCTGGCTTCCGGCTTCTTCATCGTCAGCGAGGGTGAGCGGGGCGTAGTGCTGCGCTTTGGCGCCTTCCAGTCCGTGGCCACCCCCGGCCCCAACTGGCATCTGCCCTATCCCATCGAGCGGGTGGAGATCGTCGATATCGACAACATCCGTTCCATCCAGCACCGGGCGCTGATGCTCACGGGCGATGAAAACATCATCGACGTGGATATCGCCGTGCAGTACCGTGTGATGGACCCGGAAAAGTTCCTGTTCAATGTCCGTAACCCGGATGCCACTGCCCGACAGGTGATGGAGTCCGCCATTCGTGAGCGCATCGGCAAGAACACCCTGGAGTTCATTCTGGGTGCCGGTCGTGGCGAGGTGGCCACCTCCGCCCGGGTGGTGATTCAGGAGGCCCTGGACGCCTACGGCGCCGGCATTGCCGTGACCGCCGTGAGTATGCAGCAGGCCCAGCCGCCGGAGCCGGTGCAGGAGGCTTTTGCCGATGCCATCCGTGCCCGTGAGGACGAGGTGCGTTTCCGTAACGAGGCCGAGGCTTATGCCAATACCGTGATTCCCCGCGCCCGCGGCGAGGCGGCCCGACTGATGGAAGAGGCCATGGCCTATCGGGATCAGGTCCTGGCCCAGGCGGAAGGTGACGCGGCCCGTTTCACCCAGTTGCTGACCGAATACCAGTTGGCACCGGAAGTCACCCGCGAGCGTCTGTTCATCGAAACCACTGAAGTGGTGCTGGGTTCTGCCAGCAAGGTGTTCGTGGATGTGAAGGGCGGCAACAACCTGCTGTTCCTGCCCCTGGACAAGCTCATGGGTGGCGACGGCCAGGCCCTGCGGGATGCTCGCGCTTCCGGCACCACGCCATCCACCCTCTCCACCCGTCCCATGCCGTTGCAGCCCCTCAATCAGCAGCGGCCTGATCCCCGTTCCCGGGAGGTGCGTTGATGTTTAGGATCGCAGCGATTGCCATAGCCGTTGCGGCCTTGGTCGTGTGGATGTCCACCTTCACGGTGGACGAGAGAGACCGCGTGATCGTGTTCAGTCTGGGCGAGATCAAGCGCACGGACCTGGACCCGGGGCTGCATTTCAAGTTCCCCATCGTCAACAACGTGCGCAAGTTCGATGCCCGGATCATGACCCTGGACATCCCGCCGGACCGGTTCCTCACCAGTGAGGCCAAGAACGTCATCGTCGACTTCTATGCAAAGTGGCGTATCGACGACGTGGGTCAGTTCTTCCGTGCCACCCGGGGTGACGAGCGCAATGCCCAGGACCGCATGGCGCAGATCCTGCGCGACGGCATGCGTAACGAGTTCGCCCGATACACCCTGGATCAGGTGGTATCCGGTGAGCGCATCACCATCATGGGTGCGGTGCGCGAGCAGGCCCTGGACACCGCTCGTGAGTTGGGCGTGACCCTGGTGGACGTGCGCATCCGCCGCATGGACCTGCCCGACGAGGTGAGTGAGTCGGTGTTCAGCCGGATGCGCGCCGAGCGTGAGCGTATCGCCCAGGACTTCCGTGCCCGTGGTCAGGAGCAGGCAGAGCGCATCCGCGCTGATGCAGACCGTCAGCGCACGGTGATCATCGCCAACGCCTATCGTGACGCCGAGCAGATCCGGGGGGAAGGTGACGCATCGGCGGCAGCGGCCTATGCCGCGGCCTACGAGCAGGACACGGAATTCTTCACCTTCTACCGCAGCCTGCTGGCCTATCGCAACACCATGGTGGGTAAGGACAACTTCTATGTCCTGGAGCCGGATTCCCAGTTCTTCCGCTATTTCCAAGACCCCATGGGCATGGGCAGACCCCGGGAGCAGTGATCCCGACGGTTTGAAATCCGTGACAGCGGCGGCCCCTGTGGCCGCCGTTTGTCGTCCGGCAACCGGCATCGTTTCTTTCCTCCCCCCCTGGGGGGGGCTGATCAACGCGAGGTCACTCCCTCATTATGTGGTCCGATCTGCTGGCGGCACTGGCCCTGCTCATGATCATCGAAGGCCTGCTGCCGTTTCTCAATCCCGCCGGTTTTCGCCGTGGCCTGCTGCAGGTGGCCGAACTGCCCGACAACGTGCTGCGGGGGATCGGCCTGTTCAGCCTGTTGACCGGGGCTTTGGTCCTCTGGTGGATACGGGCATGACGCCGCATTTTTCGTGATGCCGGCCGGCTCGGGTTATAATGCCGCACCCATCCAAGCGATTCTTTCACATGACTGATTCCAACCGCTGGCTGTTGCCGGAAGGTATCGACGAGGCCCTGCCGCCGCTGGCGGAGCGTCTGGAAACCTGCCGTCGCCGCATCCTTGACCTTTATCACGGCTGGGGCTACGAGCTGGTGATGCCGCCCTTCGTGGAATACCTGGAGTCCCTGCTCACGGGCACCGGCCACGGCCTGGACCTGCAGACCTTCAAGCTCACCGATCAGCTCAATGGCCGACTCATGGGCGTGCGCGCCGACATGACCCCGCAGGTGGCCCGGATTGATGCCCATCGCCTCAAGCGCGAGGGGGTCAGTCGTCTGTGCTACGTGGGCACTGTGTTGCATACCCGTCCCGACGGCTTTGCCGGTTCCCGCAGCCTGTTGCAACTGGGGGCAGAACTGTACGGTCATGCCGGTCTGGCCAGTGACGTGGAGATCCTGCGCCTGATGCTGGAGACCCTGGCGGTCTGCGAAGTGGACACTCCCTGCGTGGACCTGGGGCATGTGGGCATTTTCCGCAGCCTGGCCGCCGACGCGGCGCTGGACCCGGAGCAGGAAACCCGTCTGTTCGACCTGCTGCAACGCAAGGCTCTGCCGGAAATCCGTACCTGCCTGGCTCAGCTGCCGATCACTGCGGATCAGCGCCGGCGCCTGGGTGTCCTGGCGGATCTGAACGGCGACCGGGACACCCTGGACCGGGCCCGCATCGAACTGGCCGGTGCCGACGATGCCGTGATGATCTCCCTGGACGCCCTGGAACACCTGGCGCAGGCAGTGCAAGCCTCCCACCCCGATGTGACCCTGCACGTGGATCTGGCGGAACTGCGGGGTTATCACTATCACACCGGCCTGGTCTTTGCCGCCTACCTGCCCGGCAACGGCCAGGAAGTGGCCCGCGGCGGCCGTTATGACGACATCGGGCGCGTGTTCGGGCGCGCCCGTCCGGCCACCGGTTTCAGCGCCGATCTCAAGACTCTGGTGCGCCTGTCCCGGTGTCCGGAGCGGGCCGCGCCGGGGGGCATCCTGGCGCCGGCGGACCCGGACCCGGCCCTGAACCACGCCATCGTCGACCTGCGTTGCCGGGGAGAGCGGGTGATCCAGGGGCTGGACGGGCAGAATAACGATGCAGTGGCCCTGGGCTGTGACCGGGTGCTGGTCAAGACAAACAATCAGTGGACAGTGGTGGACGCTTGAAAATGAGTAAATTCGTGGTAGTCCTGGGCAGTCAGTGGGGCGATGAAGGCAAGGGCAAGGTCGTGGACCTGCTCACCGAAAAGGCCGCCGCCGTAGTGCGGTTCCAGGGGGGGCACAACGCCGGTCATACCCTGGTGATCGAAGGCAAGAAAACGGTATTGCACCTGATTCCCTCCGGCATCCTGCGGGAGGGGGTGGAGTGCATGATCGGCAACGGCGTGGTGCTCTCCCCCGAAGCTTTGCTCAAGGAAATGGCCATGCTGGAAGACAACGGCGTGCCAGTGCGGGAGCGTCTGCGCCTGTCGGAATCCTGCCAGCTGATCCTACCGTTTCATGTCAGCCTGGATCAGGCCCGGGAAAAGGCCCGGGGCGCCTCCGCCATCGGCACCACCGGTCGCGGCATCGGTCCGGCCTATGAGGACAAGATTGCCCGCCGCGGCCTGCGTCTGGGGGATCTGTTCCACCGGGATCGTTTTGCCGCCAAGCTGGGCGAGGTGCTCAATTATCACAATTTCGTGCTCAAGCATTATTTCCACACCGACACCATCGATTTTCAGCAGGTGCTGGAACAATCCCTGGCCATGGGCGAGCAGCTCAAGCCCTTGGTGATCGACGTGCCGGAGCGTCTGCGCAACCTGCGTAATGCAGGGGCGGCGGTGATGTTCGAAGGCGCCCAGGGCACCCTGCTGGACGTGGACCACGGCACTTATCCCTTCGTGACTTCCTCCAATACTACCGCCGGTGGCGTCTGCACCGGCAGCGGTGTGGGTCCGCTGGACCTGGACTACGTGCTGGGGATCACCAAGGCCTACACCACCCGGGTGGGTGCCGGTCCGTTCCCCACCGAACTGTTCGATACCATGGGCGAGCATCTGGCCCGCCGCGGTCATGAGTTCGGTTCCACCACCGGCCGTCCCCGTCGCTGCGGCTGGTTCGATGCCGTGGCCCTCAAGCGGGCCGTGTCCATCAACAGCATCAGCGGCCTTTGCATCACCAAGCTGGACGTGCTGGATGGCCTGGAGACCCTGCAGATCTGCGTGGGCTACCGCTGCGGCGACACCATGGTCACCGAACCTCCGGCCGGCGCTGAATCCTATGCCGAATGCGAACCGGTGTACGAAGAAATGCCCGGCTGGCAGGAGTCCACCCTGGGGATTACCGAATACGACCGTCTGCCCCCCAACGCCCGCGCCTACCTGGAGCGTATCCAGGCGATCGCTGGTATCCCGGTGGATATCATCTCCACCGGCCCCGACCGGGATCAGACCATCCTGATGCGTCATCCCTTCCAGTAAGGGCAGGGGAGTGCCGGCGGTCCGCCGTTCGGTCTCCCCGATTCTCTTCCTCTCCCCCGACGGGGGGAGAGGGGCGCCGGGTACACTCACGCGTGAGTCCACTCACAAGAAGGATGACCCATGTCCGAGGAAAAAGAGACCGAAGTCACCCCCCGCTGGCATCACCTGGAGGCCGGGGATGCAATCGGGCAACTGGAGACCTCCGACCGTGAAGGTCTGACCACGGACGAGATCGAGCGCCGCCGCGCCGAATACGGTCCCAACCGTCTCCCGCCCCCCAAGACCCGTGGCCCCCTGGGCCGTTTCCTGGCCCAGTTCAACAACCTGCTCATCTACGTCCTGCTGGGCGCCGCGGTCATTACCGCCCTGCTGGGGCACTGGGTGGATACCGGCGTCATCCTGGCGGTGGTGCTGCTCAACTCCATCATCGGCTTCGTTCAGGAAGGCAAGGCGGAAAAGGCCCTGCAGGCGATCCGGGACATGCTCTCCCCCCATGCCGCGGTCATCCGGGGCGGCGAGCGCATGACCGTCGAGGCCGAGGCGCTGGTGCCCGGTGACCTTGTGTTGCTGGAATCCGGCGACAAGGTGCCCGCGGATCTGCGACTGATCAAGGTCAAGGGTCTACAGGTGCAGGAGGCGATGCTCACCGGCGAATCCGTCCCCGTGGACAAGTCCGTGGAGGCGGTCTCCGCCGAGGCCGATCTGGGGGATCAGACATCCATGGCCTTCTCCGGCACCCTGGTGACGGCGGGGCAGGCCACCGGCGTGGTGGTGGAAACCGGCGCCCGCACCCAGATCGGCCGCATCAGCACCCTGCTGTCCGACGTGGAATCCCTCACCACGCCGCTGCTGCGGGCCATGAATGTCTTTGCCCGCTGGCTGACGGTGGCCATCATCGGTCTGGCGGGCCTGGTGTTCGCCTTCGGCATGCTGGTATGGGACTACACTGCCGTGGAGATGTTCATGGCCTCCGTGGCCCTGGCGGTGGCGGCCATTCCCGAGGGGCTGCCCGCCATCCTCACCGTGACCCTGGCTATCGGCGTTCAGTTCATGGCCTCCCGCAACGCCATCATCCGTCGCCTGCCGGCGGTGGAAACCCTGGGTTCGGTCTCCATCATCTGTTCCGACAAGACCGGCACCCTGACCCGCAACGAGATGACGGTACGCTCCGTCGCCCTGGCCGGGCGGGACTACGAGATCACCGGGGTGGGTTACGATCCTCATGGTGGCTTCACCGTGGATGGCAAGGAGGTGGATCCGGCTGGAGAGGATCTGTTGCTGGAGGCCCTGCGGGCCATGGTGCTGTGCAACGACTCCCGTCTGCGAAAGAAGGATGGGCAGTGGCAGGTGGAGGGCGATCCCATGGAAGGGGCCTTGCTCACCGCCGGCATCAAGGCCGCCATGGACCCGGTCTTCGAACACAAGGACCGTCCCCGCACCGACATCATCCCCTTCGAGTCCGAACACCGCTTCATGGCCACCCTGAACCATGACCATGAAGGGCAGGGCATGATCTACGTGAAGGGCGCGCCCGAGCAGTTACTGGAAATGTGTTGCCGGGTGCGTACCACCGACGGCCCGGCAGCACTGGATCGGGACGCCTGGCTGGAACGGGTGGATGCCCTGGCGGCCCGGGGCGAGCGGGTGCTGGCCGTGGCCTGCATGCCGGCGGACCCGGGGCATCGGGAACTGAAATTCTCCGACGTGGAGGACGGCCTGGAACTGATCGGCCTGTTCGGACTCATCGACCCACCACGGGAGGAGGCCATCCAGGCGGTGGCCGACTGTCAGCAGGCAGGCATCCGGGTGAAGATGATTACCGGCGACCATGCCGGCACGGCACGGGCCATTGCCGGACAACTGGGCCTGGCCAATGGGGACAAGGTACTGACCGGCCGGGATCTGGATGCCATGGACGACGAGACCCTGCGCCGTACCGTGCCGGAGGTGGATGTGTTTGCCCGCACCACTCCCGAACACAAGCTGCGTCTGGTGCGTGCCCTGCAATGGCATGGCTATGTGGTGGCCATGACCGGCGATGGTGTCAACGATGCCCCGGCCCTCAAGCAGGCGGACGTGGGCGTGGCCATGGGACGCAACGGCACCGAGACCGCCAAGGAGGCATCGGAGATGGTGCTGGCGGACGATAACTTCGCCTCCATCGCCCACGCGGTGCGGGAGGGGCGCCGGGTCTATGACAACCTGAAGAAGGCCATCACCTTCCTGTTGCCCATCAACAGCGGTGAATCCGGCTCCATCGTCGCCGCCATCATGCTGGGCATGGCCCTGCCCATCACCCCCCTGCAGGTGTTGTGGGTGAACATGGTCAGTTCCGTGGCATTGGCCATGGCGCTGGCCTTCGAGCCGGCGGAGAAGAATGTCATGAAACGGCCGCCCCGGGCGCCGGGGGAGGCCATCCTGTCCCTGTTTCTGATCTGGCGTATCCTGTTCGTGTCGTTCCTGTTCCTGATCGGGATCTTCGGCATCTACCTGTGGTCGGTGCAGCAGGGCTATAGTGTGGAAATGGCCCGTACCCATGCGGTCAACACCCTGGTGGTGATGGAGATCTTCTATCTCCTGAGCGTGCGTTCCCTGCAGGTTACATCCCTGAGCTTCAAGGGGTTGATCGGGACCCGGGCCGTGCTCATCGCCATCCTGATCGTGGTGGCCCTGCAGCTGATGTTCACCTATGCGCCCTTCATGCAGTTCTTCTTCGACAGCGAGCCGGTGGGCCTGAAGGAATGGGGCGTCATTCTCGCCGTGGGCGTGGTGTTGTTCTTCATCCTGGAACTGGAGAAGGCGGTACGGAATCGAATCAACAATGAGTCCGGCCGCCGAACCGGGGCCGTCGGTTCATGATGAATGCCCCTGCCCCAAGGGGGGGGCGGGGACTTCCACGCGTCAATCCATCAAGAGGTACACCCATGGTCAGCAGGGTTCAGGATCGCAGTACGGTGGTTACCGGAGCCGGGAAGGGGATCGGTCGCACCATTGCACGGGTCTTCGCCGCCGAGGGGGCGCGCGTACTGGTCTCGGACCTGGATCTGGCCGCCGCCCGGGCCACGGTGGCCCTGATCGAGGAAGACGGTGGTCAGGCCGTGGCCTGTCAGGCGGACGTGAGCAAGCGTGCCGATGCGGAGGCCATGATCGGCGAAGCCATGTCCCATTTTGGTAGCGTGGATATCCTGGTGGCCAATGCGGGGATCTTCCCCTCGGCGACCATCGAGGACATGAGCGAGGCCGAATGGGACCGGGTCATGTCCGTGAACCTCAAGGGGGTGTTTTTCTGCGTCAAATCCGTCGCCTGGGCCATGCGGCGCCAGCAGAGCGGCCGCATCCTGCTCACGTCCTCCATCACCGGACCGATGACGGGCTTCCCCGGCTGGGCGCACTACGGTGCCAGCAAGGCGGGGATGCTGGGCTTCATGCGCTCGGCGGCCCTGGAATATGCCCGTGACAACGTCACCATCAATGCCGTGTTGCCCGGCAACATCCGCACCGAGGGTCTCAAGGATGTGGGGCCGGAATACCTGCGCCGGATGGAGGCCTCCATCCCCATGGGGTATCTGGGAGAGCCGGAAGACGTGGCTTGGGCCATGCTGTTCCTGGCCTCGGAGGAAGCGCGCTATATCACCGGTCAGACCCTGGTGGTGGACGGCGGCCAGACCCTGCCGGAATCGGCGCTGGCGCTGGATTGAGCCGGTCCCGCCATGCGGTTGTCGTTCATGGGCAGGCGTGGCGCGCCAAAAGTCCCGGCTCGGCGGCGGGCCGGGGGAGGGCGTTCCGGTCCGGTCTGTCGACTGCCGGGTCCGATGGACGTGCTGATGTGGCGACTCATGGTCGTCATGTCCGTCATCGCTCTCCTCGGCGCCCTCGCCATCCTGTACTTTCTTCTGGCGGGTTGATCCGGCTGGCTGGGCGGATCAGCAAGTCCGGGCTGGGATTCCTGGAGTAAAGGAGGTACAATCCGGCGCTTGAAACGAAAACGGCCCGCATTGAGCGGGCCGTTCATCGAAATCAAGTTGGTGCCGAGGAGAGGACTTGAACCTCCACGGGGTCTCCCCCACTAATACCTGAAACTAGCGCGTCTACCAATTCCGCCACCTCGGCAATCCCAGTGAGAAGCGTGTTGCTCTTGCGTCTCAACTGAAGGCGCTATGATAGTACCCGCCGGAGGGGTTGTCAACACCTCCGCCAGAAAAAATTTTGATCGGCCAGTACATGACAAAAAAGAAAAAAAGTTTGCCCCAGGACCCCCACTTCGATCGCGAAGCCCGCAAGTACGAACGTCCCATTCCCAGTCGGGAACTCATCCTGCAGGTGGTCGACCACTCGGATGGTCCCATCGGCTTTGATCCCCTGGCCCGCCGTCTGGGGCTGGAAGAAGAGGTGGACCAGGAAGCCCTTCGCCGTCGCCTGCGGGCCATGGAGCGGGATGGCCAACTGGTCTGCAACCGTGCCGGCGGCTGGTTGCCGGTCAATCAGTCCGACCTGGTTCGCGGCCGGGTCGTCGGTCACCCGGATGGCTTCGGCTTCCTGGTCCCGGATGAACCGGGCGAGGACCTGTTCCTCTCTCCCCGTCAGATGAGTGCCCTCATGCATGGCGACCGGGCGGTGGCCCGGGTCATCGGCATTGACCGCCGCGGACGCCGGGAGGGGGCCATCATCGAGGTGCTGGAGCGCAATACCGAGACGGTGGTGGGCCGCCTGGCCATGGAAGGCGGGATCGGTTTTGTGGCCCCCGACAATAAGCGCATGCCCCAGGACATCCTGGTTCCGCCGGAATACATGGGCGAGGCCCGGCCCGGCCAGATCGTCACGGTTCGGATCAAGGAGCAGCCCACCAAGCGTACCCGTGCCATCGGTGAGGTCATCGAGGTGCTTGGAGAGCACATGGCCCCCGGCATGGAAATCGACATTGCCGTGCGCGCCCATGGTCTGCCGTTCGAATGGCCCGAAGTGGTGCAGGAGGCGGTGAAGGGGTTTTCCGATCAGGTGCCGGAAGAGGCGAAGGAATGGCGCCTGGATCTGCGCGACATGCCGCTGGTGACCATCGACGGGGAAGACTCCAGAGACTTCGACGATGCTGTCTATTGCGAATCCCTCGGCCGTCGCGGCTACAAGCTCTGGGTGGCCATCGCCGACGTGGCTTTCTATGTACGGCCGGGCGATCCTCTGGACATGGAGGCCCGTCACCGGGGCACGTCCGTCTATTTCCCCGAGCGGGTCATCCCCATGTTGCCGGAGGTGCTGTCCAACGGCTTGTGCTCCCTGAATCCGGAAGTGGATCGCCTTTGTCTGGCCTGCGAGATGACCATCAACTCCCGCGGACGCATCAAGGATGCCAAGTTCCATCAGGCGGTGATGCGTTCCCATGCCCGCCTCACCTACACCGAGGTGGCCGAGATCCTGGTGGAGCGCAAGGCCGATGCCATCCGCCGTCGCGAATCCCTGGTGCCTCACCTGGAAAACCTCTACGGCCTCTACAAGCTGTTGCGCAAGGCCCGGGACACCCGGGGCACGGTGGATTTCGAGACCACCGAGACCCGCATCCTCTTCGGCGAGGATCGCAAGATCGAGCGCATCGTGGCCTATGAGCGCAACGACGCCCACAAGATCATCGAAGAGTGCATGATTGCCGCCAACGTGGCCACGGCCGGGTTCCTCAAGCGTAAGCGCATGCCCACCCTGTACCGGGTGCATGAAGGACCCAAGCCCGCCAAGCTGGAGGACCTGCGTCGCTTCCTGGGTGAACTGGGTCTGTCCCTGCGCGGGGGTGACGAACCCACGCCGGCGGATTTCTCGGCCCTGCTGGAGCAGGTGAAGGCTCGGCCCGATGCCCGGCTGGTGCAGACCGCGCTGCTGCGATCCCTGTCCCAGGCGGTCTACGCCCCGGACAACCTGGGGCATTTCGGTCTGGCCCACGAGGAATACCTGCACTTCACCTCGCCCATCCGGCGTTACCCGGACCTGCTGGTACACCGGGCCATTCATCATGTGCTGGACGGCGGCAAGCCCAAGGACTTCTGCTACGCCCACATCGACATGGTGGCCCTGGGCGAAAGCTGCTCCATGCGGGAGCGGCGGGCGGACGAGGCCTCCTGGGACGTGACCGCCTGGCTCAAGTGCGAGTACATGCTGGACAAGGTGGGCGAGGTGTTCGACGGGGTGGTGACCAGCGTCACTTCCTTTGGTCTGTTCATCGAACTCAAGGACATCTATGTGGAAGGTCTGGTGCATGTCACCAGTCTGTCCAACGACTATTACCACTTCGATCCGGCGGGGCATCGCCTGAGCGGCGAGCGTAGCGGTCGGGTGTATCGTCTGGGGGATCCGGTACGGGTCAAGGTGGCCCGGGTGGATCTGGATGAGCGCAAGATCGATTTTGTGCCGGAGGAGGTGGGTCCCGGGGAGAAGCGTGGCCGGGGAGACGGTGGCGAGGGCCGCAAGTCGGGCCGCGGTCGACGGCGCAAGAGTCGCGGACAGGAAGCGGAGACGCCCGCTGACCCGGTCGAGGCCGCCGTGCCGCCCTCCGAACCGAAAAAGGCCGGCAAGCGCTCCAGTGGGAAGACCGCCAAGGTCGCGTCGGAACCAAATGGGGCACAGGTCGAGGCCGACGGGAAGGCCCGGTCTTCCCGTCGCCGTCGCCGCAGCCGTCAGGGGTGAAGCATGGCTGCCAATGACAATGTCTTCGGGTTGCATGCGGTGGATGCCCTGCTGCGTCGCAGCCCCGCCCGGGTGCGTGAACTTCGCGTTCAGGAAGGGCGGGTGGACGGGCGCATGCAGGCGCTGCTGGACCTGGCCGCCCAGGCCCGGGTGAGTGTCCGGCGGGTAGCCCGGCGGGAGCTGGATGCCCTGGCCGGCGATGCCCGCCACCAGGGGGTCATCGCCACGGTGGAGCCGGTGGCCGCTCTGGGAGAGCGGGATCTGCCCGATCTTCTCATGGGGCTGGAGGGCAGCGACGCGGCGCCCTTGCTGCTGGTGCTGGACGGGGTGACCGACCCCCATAACCTGGGGGCCTGTCTGCGCACCGCGGACGGGGCGGGCGTCACGGCCGTGATTGCTCCCCGGGATCGGGCCGCCGGCCTGACCCCGGTGGTGCGCAAGGTGGCTTCGGGCGCCGCCGAAAGCGTGCCTTTCATCCAGGTCACCAACCTGGCGCGTACCCTGGACCTGCTCAAGGAGTTCAACATCTGGATTGTGGGAACCAGTGGCGAGGCTTCCGGAGAACTCTATGACGCCGACCTCACCGGGCCCACCGCCCTGGTGCTGGGGGCCGAAGGCAAGGGCATGCGGCGGCTGACCATGGAGCGATGTGACGCCCTGGTCCGGTTGCCCATGCTGGGGCAGGTGGAGAGCCTGAACGTGTCGGTGGCGTCGGGGGTGTGCCTGTACGAGGCGGTGCGGCAGCGTCGGATTGCTTCCACCGCCCCGAACGGCTAAGATTCCGCTCTTTTCCGAGGTGTTCCCGGAGATCCACCTTGCCTCACCGCTGGTCGGGAGGCTGTCACCCGCAAGGAAATCTGAAGATGCGTCATTACGAAATCGTATTCATGGTCCATCCGGACCAGAGTGAACAGGTCCCCGCCATGATGGAGCGCTATCGCGGCATCATCGAAGGGGCCGAGGGCGAGATCCATCGCCTGGAAGACTGGGGCCGCCGTCAGCTGGCCTATCCGATCCAGAAGCTGCACAAGGCCCACTACGTGCTGATGAACGTGGAGTGCCCGGAAAGCGCCCTGGAAGAACTGGTCAGTGCCTTCCGCTTCAACGACGCCGTGATCCGTCACCTGGTGATGCGCATGGAGCGTGCCTTCACCGAAGTCTCCCCCCTGGCCAAGAACCGGGACGACGATGACAGCAGCACGTCCTCTTCCTTCTCCGACGACGGCGATGACGACGATTCCGATGATGATCGTCCGTCCGCCGCGTCGAACTGAGCCACTGTTCACCTGATTCATTCCGAGGATAGACCATGTCCCGTTTCTTCCGTCGTCGCAAGTATTGCCGTTTCAGTGCCGAAGGGGTCGAGTTCATCGACTACAAGGATCTGAACACCCTGAAGAACTACGTCGCCGAGACCGGCA
The DNA here is from genome assembly GCF_000225005.1 of Ectothiorhodospira sp. PHS-1. Lineage (NCBI taxonomy): Bacteria > Pseudomonadati > Pseudomonadota > Gammaproteobacteria > Chromatiales > Ectothiorhodospiraceae > Ectothiorhodospira > Ectothiorhodospira sp. PHS-1. The sequence goes on from NZ_AGBG01000001.1 coordinate 97,418, forward strand.
AGATCGTGCCCAGCCGCATCACCGGCACCAGCGCCCGTTATCAGCGCCAGCTGGCCACCGCCATCAAGCGCGCCCGCTTCCTGGCCCTGCTGCCGTACTCCGACAACCACTGAGGACGTCAGACATCCGCGCCCCTGGGCGCGGGTGCATGAAACCATGAGGCAACTGGCATCATTCATCATGCAAAGCCGGCTGCGGGCCGTGACCGCGACCGTCGGCTTTGGCGTGATCGGCCTGCTGATCCCGCCCCTGGCGCTGGTCAGCAGTGCCGCCGTGGCCCTGGTGACCCTGCGCGTGGGGCCGCAACAGGCCCTGGCGGTAGTGGCTCTGGCCGCGGTGGTGGTGGGTCTGATCGGTTGGGTTGCCGGCCTGTCGCCGGTGGTGGGTCTGGTGACCGCCCTGGTGCAATGGGTACCGGCCCTGGCCCTGGCCACCGTGCTGCGAAGCACCGTGTCATGGGCCGCCACGCTGGTCACCGGTATTGCCATCGGCTGTGGTGTGGTGCTGATGTTGCACCTGTCCGTGCCCGACATCACGCAGATGTGGTACTCGGTGTTGCAGCAGACCGTCGGTCCCTTGTTCGATCAGTCCGGCATGACGACCCTGGAGCGGGAAGAGGCCTTCAGGCAGGCCGCGGCGGTGATGACGGGCATGCTGGCCGCCGTCTCCCTGCTGGCGCTGTCGCTCTCCCTGGTGCTGGCCCGCTACTGGCAGTCGGTGCTCTACAACCCCGGCGGTTTTGCCCAGGAGTTTCATCAGCTGAGCATGGGCCGGGTTCCGGCCATCCTGCTGCTGGTGCTGCTGGTGCTGGGGCTGTTTGCCGGCATGACCCTGATGTTCGAGTTGTCCCTGGTGTTTCTGGCCGCCTTTTTCCTGCACGGGCTGGCGGTGATTCACGGGATCAATCGCAAGCTGAACCTGAGCCGCCTCTGGTTGGTGATGACCTATGTGGTGATGGCCTTTGCCTTGCCGCAGATGATGGTCGTCCTGGCCACGTTGGGGATGGTGGACAGCTTCGTGGATCTTCGTGGACGGATCGCGCATGCGGGTAATGACGCCCCCTGATGCCTGCGCATCCCGTGCCTCCCGGCAGATAACGTATTTGATCTTTGACTGAGGTATAGACCGATGGAAGTGATTCTTCTCGAAAAGGTGGAAAACCTGGGAAGCCTGGGCGACAAGGTGCGCGTGCGCCCCGGTTACGCCCGTAACTACCTGCTGCCCAAGGGCAAGGCCAAGTTCGCCACCGAGGCGAACATCGCCGAGTTTGAGGCCCGCCGCGCGGAACTGGAAAAGGCCGCCGCTCAGGCCCTGGCCGCTGCTCAGGCCCGTCAGGCCAAGCTGGAAGCCATGACCCTGACCATCAACGCCCGTGCCGGCAGCGAAGGCAAGCTGTTCGGTTCCGTCGGCACCAACGACATCGCCGATGCCGCCAAGGCCGCCGGCGTGGAGCTGGAAAAGCGCGAAGTGCGCCTGCCCGAAGGCCCGTTGCGTCATGCCGGTGAGTTCGAAGTGGCCGTGCACCTGCACACCGACGTCAACGCCACCGTGAAGGTGGTTGTGGTGGGCGTGGAAGAGTAATGCCGCCCCGCCCGCGGGGCTTCATGCCCCGCGGGACCCATGCCGGAACCGGTCCGGGTCCGGGGTGATCAAGACAGTTCCCCATGTCTGTCGTCACGTCCAGTGGTGTCCTGACCATGCCCGAAAAGCCCCGCGCCGCCGCGTCCCGCAACGGGACCGAAGCCCTCAAGATTCCCCCTCATTCGATCGAAGCCGAGCAGGCCGTGCTCGGTGGCCTGATGCTGGAAAACGATGCCTGGGACACGGTCTCCGACCATGTGGCCGAGGTGGATTTCTATCGTCATGATCATCGTCTGATTTTCCGTACCATCGCCGAGCTGGCGAACCGGCAGGCCCCCTTCGACGTGGTGACCATCTCCGAGCGCCTGGAGGCACACGGCGAGCTGGAGGAGGCCGGTGGCCTGGCCTATCTGGGCCTGCTGGCCAAGGACACCCCCAGTGCCGCCAATATCCGGGCCTACGCGGACATCGTGCGCGAGCGTTCGGTACTGCGTCAGCTCATCAGTGTGGGCACGGAGATCGCCGACAGCGGTTTCAATGCCCAGGGCCGGGAGAGCCGGGAACTGCTGGACGAGGCGGAGCGGCGGGTATTCGAGATTGCCGAGCAGGGCGCGCGCAATCGTCAGGGTTTTCGCGGCATGCGTACCCTGCTCAAGTCCACCGTGGAGCACATCGAGCTGCTTTTCGAGCGGGACAATCCCATCACCGGCCTGTCCACGGGCTATGACGATTTCGACGAGATGACCTCCGGTCTGCAGGCAGGGGATCTGGTGATCGTGGCGGGACGCCCGTCAATGGGCAAGTGCATCATGGCCGGGTCCAGGCTGGTCGATCCGCAAACCGGCGCCTTGGTAACCATCGATGATCGGGTGGCTCGCCGTCAGGCGGATTTGCTGACCCTGGGGGAGGATTTTCGCCTGCGCAAGGGGCAGGCCACGGCTTTCGTGGATGACGGCATCAAGCCTGTCTACCGGGTCCGGACCGCCAGTGGGCGCGAGATTTCCACAACCCTGACCCACCCCTTCCTCACCGGATCGGGTTGGCGGCCGTTGGGGGAGATTCAAGTGGGGGAGAAGGTCGCGGTGCCCCGCTGTATTCCAGTGTTTGGGAAGACATGGATGCCGAGTCATGAAGTGAAGACACTGGCGTATTTTATCGGTGATGGGGGTACCACCCAGACATGCCCGATTTTTACCAACACGAGCCCTCGCCTGCGTGAAGATTTTACTGATGCAGTGAGTGGTTTTGCCGGTATGACTTGCAAACTCATCGCCGATATGACCCGTGCTCCCTCCATGCGTGTCAGTCGTGATCGGGATTATCTGATTCAGGCACGGGCACGTTTTGCTTCTGCCCTGAGACGTGTGCAGTCCGATTTTGAAATCACCGGGGATTACCTGGCCCGAGTTTTGGGGGTTAGCAAGGCCACGGTCAGTTATTGGCGATCCGGGCAGTCCATGCCCGTGGGTACCCACTTCGAACGCTTGTGTGATGTGTTGTCCTTGTCACCCGCGGATCTTGGTGTGGATGCTCATGAACATGTCTCGAAAAACAGCCCTAATCCGGTGCGCCGCTTTCTTGAAAGACATGGTGTATGGGGGTGCTCGGCGCTGGAAAAGGATATCCCTAGCGTCATTTATACCCTGGAACGAGATTCCTTGGCCCTGTTCATCAATCGTCTGTTTGCCTGCGATGGCAGCGCCTTTGTTCAGGCCAATGGGCAGGGGCGTATCAGCTATGCCTCTTCCAGTCCTCTTCTGGTCCGGGGGCTACAGCACTTGCTGCTTCGGTTCGGTATTCTGAGCAAGGTGCGGATCAAGAAAAACGCCTATCCGAGGTTACGGCGTTCACCCATGGAACTGGAGATCCTGGATCAGGAAAGCCTGCGTCGTTTCATTCGTGAGATCGGCATCTTCGGCAAGGAAGTTGCCTTGGCGAAGTTGGATGCGCTGTTGGCGAACAAGCGTCCGCACACCAATCTGGATACATTGCCTCTGAGTGTGAATACCTATGTGCTGGCTAGAAAGGGTGAAAAGAGCTGGCGTGAATGGCATCAGCAGGCAGGGCTGGAATGCCCGCCCGGTTTCAACCCTCACCTGGCGGGCAGGGGGAGCAGAGGAATTTCCCGTGTCCGCGCCGGGCGGTTGGCGAGGATTCTTGATGATGGCTATTTGGCTAGTCTGTCAACTTCAGATATTTACTGGGATGAAGTCGTCTCCATCGACTATCAGGGTGAACATCAGGTCTATGACCTGACGGTAGAGGGTACGCACAACTTCATTGCCGAGGATTTTTGTGTCCATAACACCACCTTCGCGATGAATATCGCCGAATATGCGGCGCTGAAGCAGAAGTCGCCGGTGGCGGTGTTCAGTATGGAAATGCCCGGCGAGCAACTGTCCATGCGTCTGCTCTCCTCGCTGGGAAGAATCAATCAGCAGCGTCTGCGTACCGGGCGTCTGGAAGATGACGACTGGCCGCGTTTTTCCAGTGCCGTGTCCATGCTGTCCGAGGCACAGCTGTATATCGACGACAGTCCGGCGCTGTCTCCTTCCGATCTGCGTTCCCGCTGCCGCCGGCTGATGCGAGAGCACAAGCAGCTCAGCCTCATTGTGGTGGACTACCTGCAGCTGATGCAGGTACCCGGCAGTTCGGAGAACCGAACCAACGAGATTTCCGAGATCTCCCGCGGCCTCAAGGCCCTGGCCAAGGAAATGGGGGTCCCCGTGATCGCCCTTTCCCAGCTCAATCGAGGTCTGGAGCAGCGTCCCAACAAACGCCCGGTGATGTCGGATCTGCGTGAGTGCGTGACCGGAGACACTCTGGTCATGCTGGCTGACGGCACCCGGGTGCCCATCGCCGATCTTGCAGGTAGAACCCCTGAGGTGATTTCCGTGGATGCCCGGGGACACATGCAACCTGCGGCGACGGACCTCGTCTGGCCCGTGGGACGACGGCAGGTACTGAAAATTAGCCTGGCCAGCGGTCGTACCATACGTTGTACCCCCGATCATCGTCTGCTTGGTCTGTGGGATTGGAAACAGAGCCGGGACCTGAATTTGGGAGATTATCTTGCCGTATCCAGGCAGGTGCTTGAGGAATCTGGAAAATCCGTCAGATCCGATGACCTGCCTAGGGAGGTTGAAAGTTACATCAGCGACCAGATGCGCATTAAAGAATTGACGCGAACCGAGCTTCTCCAGCAAGACGAGCGCCTCAGACTCATCGCCAATGAAGAATTATTCTGGGATCGGGTGGTGGCGGTGGAGCCGGCGGGAGAGGAGGATGTGTTCGATCTGACCGTGCCCGGCAATGCCTGCTGGCTGGCCGACGGGATTGTCAGTCATAACTCCGGCGCCATCGAACAGGATGCGGACCTCATCGTCTTCATCTACCGGGATGAGGTCTACCACGATGACAGTCCGGACAAGGGCACGGCGGAGATCATCATCGCCAAGCAGCGTAATGGCCCCATCGGCACCGTGCGACTGACCTTCCTGGGGCAGTACACCCGCTTCGAAAATTATGTGCCCGAAATCTACTCCAATGAGGGTTTCTAGTGAGAAGAACCGCCTCGGCGCGCCTGTGTCTTGGCCACCTGTCGGCCAATCTGGCCCGGGTCCGGGAAGCGGCTCCCGATAGCCGCGTCATGGCCGTGATCAAGGCCGAGGCCTATGGCCACGGCATGCTCAGGGTGGCCGAATCTCTGGCCCCCCGGGTGGATGCCCTGGCGGTCTCCTGCCTTGACGAGGCCGCCGCCCTGCGCGAGGCCGGTCACCATCAACCCATTCTCGCCCTGCAGGGCTTCAAGGACGAACGGGATCTGCGCGCCGCCTCCCAACTCGACGTGGCCGTGACCGTGCACGAGGACAGTCAGCTGCGCCTGCTGACGGCCACCCGCCTGCATCGTCCGGTACGGGTCTGGCTGAAACTGGATACCGGCATGGGACGCCTGGGGTTCGCCCCGTCGCGGGCCGCCGAGCTGGTGGCCGCGCTGACTTCGGACCCCAATGTAACGGCGGTGCCCGGGCTGATGACCCACCTGGCCTGTGCCGACGCGCCGGAGCGCCCGGAAAACGCCGCCCAGCTGGCCCGATTCGAGGCCGCCACCCGGCATCTGCCCGGCGAGCGCAGCCTGGCCAACTCCGCCGCCATCCTGGCCTTGCCCGATGCCCATGCCGACTGGGTTCGTCCCGGCATCATGCTCTACGGGGGCTCGCCGCTGGCGGACCAATCCGCCGCCGGCCTGGGTCTGCGTCCGGTGATGACCTTGAGTACCCGGCTGATTGCCATTCATGCCCTGGCCCCGGGAGAGGCCGTGGGTTACGGCGCCACCTGGCGCAGCGAGCGGCCCACCCGGGTGGGGGTGGCGGCCATCGGTTATGCCGACGGCTATCCCCGTCACGCACCCAACGGCACGCCGGTACTGGTGCGGGGACAGCGGGTACCCCTCATCGGTCGTGTTTCCATGGACATGATCACCCTGGATCTGACCGATCTGGAGACGGTCCAGGTGGGGGATGTGGTCACGCTATGGGGCGAGGGGCTGCCGGTGGATGAAGTGGCGACGGCGGCACGGACCATCAGCTATGATCTGCTCTGTCGCGTGCATGATCGGGTACAGGTGGTGACCGGGTAGGGGGATACCGTATCTGTCGTATCCGCCCGGTGAGGATCAGCAGCGGAAGTCTTGGGAGTCAATGGAAGAGACGATGGAAAAGGCGGCTTCACACAACGACAGCACCTATATCGCCCGGCAGCCCATCTATAACCGTCAACTGGGCGTGTATGCCTACGAGTTGTTGTTCCGCTCCGCCTCCAGCCTGCGGTCGGCCACCGGTAGTGATGCGGCGACGTCCCATGTCATTCTGAGCGTCTTTGGCGAGATCGGCCTGGATACCCTCGTCGGTTCCCGCCTGGCCGCCATCAACATGACGCCGCGCCTGTTGCGGGAACTGGAATCCCTGAACGTGCCCGCCGGGCGTCTGATCGTGGATCTGCCTCCGGATCTGCCGGGGGATGAGGCAACCCTGGAAACCCTCAAAAGGCTGGCCGGCAGGGGCTACATCCTGGCTCTGGACGATTATGCGCCCGGCGGGCCCCATGACCGCCTCCTGTCCATGGTGCATCAAGTGAAGGTGGATACGGCCCGACTCAAGCCGGACGACCTGAGGTCCGTTCACAGACAGATTGCCCGCCATGACGTGAGTATCGTCGCTGAAAAGGTGGAATCCCTGGAGGACTACGAATTTCTTCGTGATCTGGGGTTCCACTATTTCCAGGGCTATTTTCTCAGTCGTCCGCGGCTATTCAGGGCGGTCGGGCTGGAGGCAGGCAAGCTGACGGTACTGCGCCTGCTGGCCGGCCTGCAGGACCCGACCCTGGATGTCCATCAGTTGCAGCATCTCGTTGCCCAGGATGCCGGACTGGCGGTCAAGCTGCTGCGGTTGATCAACTCGCCGTTCTTTGGCCTGAGCCGGGAAGTGGACTCCCTGGCCCGGGCCATCCTGATCCTGGGTCGTCGCAAACTGGCCACCTGGGCCTGCATGCTGGTGATCCGCGGCCTGGAGGATCGACCGGCGGGACTGGTGCAACTGGCCCTGGAGCGGGCCGCCCTGTGCGAGCGTCTGGCCAAGCGCACTGGCAGGGGGCCGGTGGAAAATTATTTCACCTGTGGACTGTTCTCCGCCCTGGACCTGATCATGGAGCGACCGCTGGAGCAGATCATTCCGCCGCTGCCCCTGGGGGATGCGGTCAAGGCGGCGCTGCTTCGGGGGGAAGGCGAGATGGCCGAGGTGCTGGCCTGTGCCGGGGCCTGCGAGCGGGGCGATATCGAGGCGGCGGGTTTTGCCGGACTGTCCGCCCGGGACATCAGTGAAGTGATGCTGGAAGCAGGCCGATGGGCGGATGAGGTGCTGTCCGTCTCCCTGACGGGAAAGCCCAGGCATTGACACTTCGCAACCGTTTTTTCAGAATCGAAATGATCCCTTGCCCCGGGGCCGGCACCTGCCGAGTCCCGATGTTTTCGGGCAAGCGGACAGCGCCGATTTGATTCCAGCTTGCGGGCGCTCAAGAAATACGGCTAAAGCGGGTGACGACCTGCTTTGGCGGGTCTTTTTCTTTGCCCGACGGGGCGGGTGTTACAGGAGTGCCCATGTCCCATCCTCTGGATACCTCCGGTTCCCGTGATCCCGGTTTCGATACCCTGGCCATTCGCGCCGGTCAGACCCGCACGGCGGAACAGGAACATTCCGATCCCATCTTCGCCACCTCCAGCTTCGTCTTTGCCAGTGCCGCCGAGGCGGCGGCCCGGTTTGCCGGCGAAACGCCCGGCAACATCTATGCACGGTTCACCAATCCCACGGTGCGCGCCTTCCAGGACCGACTGGCCGCGCTGGAAGGCGGAGAGGCCTGCGTGGCCACGGCCTCCGGCATGTCGGCGATCCTGTCCACCTGCCTGTCCCTGCTCCGGGCGGGGGACCACATCATCTCGTCCCGGTCCGTGTTCGGCTCCACCACCAACCTGTTCAGCAATTACCTCACCCGCTTCGGCATCGAGGTGAGCTATGTGCCCCTGTCGGACCTGGAGGCCTGGGCGCGAGCCTTACGCCCCAATACCCGGATGCTGTTCGCCGAGACCCCCTCCAATCCGCTCACCGAACTGGTAGACATCCGTGCCCTGGCGGAACTGGCCCATACCCACGACTGCTTGCTGGCGGTGGACAACTGTTTCTGCACCCCGGTGCTGCAACGCCCGCTGAGCCTGGGGGCGGACCTGGTGATTCACTCCGCCACCAAATACCTGGATGGCCAGGGACGCTGCGTGGGCGGCGCCGTGGTCGGGGATGGCGAACGGGTGGGCAAGGAGATCTTTGGTTTCCTGCGTACCGCCGGGCCCACCATGAGTCCCTTCAACGCCTGGGTCTTCCACAAGGGCCTGGAAACCCTGCCCCTGCGCATGCGGGCCCATAGCGCATCCGCCCTGACCCTGGCCCACTGGCTGGAAAAGCATCCGGCAGTGGAGAAGGTGCACTATCCCGGTCTGGCCTCCCATCCCCAGCATGCCTTGGCCGCCCGCCAGCAGGCCGCTTTCGGCGGTATCGTCGCCTTCGAGGTGAAGGGGGGCAGGGAGGCGGCCTGGCGGGTGATCGACAGCACCCGGATGCTGTCCATCACCGCCAACCTGGGGGATGCCAAGACCACGATCACGCATCCGGCCACCACCACCCACGGGCGCATCACGCCGGAGCAACGGGTGGAGCAGGGCATTCGCGAAGGATTGGTGCGGATGGCGGTGGGTCTGGAAGATCCGGCGGATATCCAGGCCGATCTGTCCCGGGGTCTGGACAGCCTGTGCTGAGATGAGACCGCCACTGTTCGCCGATGCGTGATCGAGACTGCCTGCTGTACTGTTTCCATGCCGCCCTGGAGGCGGTCCACGGCGGCACGGTGGTTCGTCGGGCACTGGGGCGTCTGAAGGGACGGGACCCCATCCATCTGGTGGCCATCGGCAAGGCCGCTGCCGCCATGGCGGAAGGTGCGCGAGCGATCCTGGGAGAACGTCTGGTCCGCGCGCTGGTCATCACGCGGCATGGTCATGCCGATCCCCGGCTGTCGCGGGATCAGCGTTTCATCTGTCTGCAGGCCGATCATCCCCTGCCGGGGGCCGATAGTCTGCTGGCGGGCGGCCGATTGGTGGATTTCATCCGGTTGACCCCCGAGCAGGGGCATATGGTCTTTCTCATCAGTGGCGGGACCTCCTCTCTGGTGGAGGTGCTGCCGCCGGGGGCTGGGCTGGGAGAATTGCAACGGGTCAACGGTTGGTTGCTGGGCTCCGGTCTGGACATCCTGGCCATGAACCGGGTGCGCGCCGCCATCTCCTGCATCAAGGGCGGGCGCCTGCGAAGCCATTTGGGGCAGCGCCGCGCCGAGGCCTATCTGATTTCGGATGTGCCCGGGGATGATCCGGCGGTGATCGGCTCCGGTCTGCTGGTGCCGCCTTCAGTGGCCCGCCCTCTGCCCGAGCTGCCGCCGGGCATCCGTGAGTGGGTGACCGCGATGGCGGCCCGGGTGCCGGATTGCACCGATACATCGGGAGTGGCCGTCCCGGTCCATGTGGTCGCCACGTTGCGGGATGCCTGTCGGGCTGCCGCGGCCGCGGCCGAACGCTGCGGCATGAATGTGACACTGCATGGGGAATTCCTCCGCGGAGAGGCTGCGCCCTGCGGCGAGCGCCTGGCCCGGGAGCTGCTGGCCGGCCCGCCGGGCATCCATATCTGGGGCGGCGAAACCACGGTCATCCTGCCGGCCGATCCGGGGCTGGGCGGACGCAACCAGCACCTGGCGCTGGCGGCGGCCCGGGTGCTGGCGGGGCATCCCGGCACGGCCCTGCTGGCCGCCGGCACCGATGGTTCCGACGGCAATACCCGGGCGGCCGGCGCCCTGGTGGATGCCGGCACGGTGGCCCGCGCCGGTGCGCTGGGGCTGGACGTAGAACAGGCCCTGGCCGGTGCCGCTGCCCATGTGCTGCTCAAGGCCTGCGGTGATCTGGTGACCACAGGGCCGACGGGCACCAATGTGATGGACCTGGTGATCGGTATCAGGCAATCTTGACGGATTATTGACGATGTCATGCAGCGGCCGCATCTGCCGTGCCTTGGCGCTTCCCGTTCCCGTCCCCAGGCCTGACAGGCATGAACAAGACTCCCACCGTTCCGACCGCTGCGGATCCCTCCACGCTGGAAGACTGGACACACATGCTGCGGGAACAGGAGATGCCGATCTTCTCCAGTACCGTTCAGACCATCCACGATATCATCGGGGATGAGAGGAAGGGCGCCATGGATCTGGCGACCGCCATTCTTCAGGACCCCAACCTGACCGCCAAGCTGCTCAAACTGAGCAACAGTCTCTATTACAACCCTTATCGCAAGAAGATCGTGACGGTCAGTCGCGCCATCGTCATCCTGGGCATCGACGTGATCCGCGAACTGGTGCTGGCTTGTTCGTTTTTTGAGGCCATCCTCTCCCCCCGTAACAAACGCCGGGCCCATGAGGAGATCGCCCAGGCCATTCATGCCGCCGTACATGCCAAGGCGATCGCCGTCGCCGCGGGCGATGATTATCCCGAGGAGGTGTTCATTGCGGCCCTGTTGCAGAATATCGGGCGTATCGCCTTCTGGTGTTTCTGCCGGGAGCAGGGAGAACGTCTGGAAGCGTTGTTGGCCGACGGCCATATTCCCCAGGATGCGGCGGAGCGTCAGGTGCTGGGTTTCAAGCTATCGGAACTGGATGTGTCCCTGTGCAGGAGCTGGAATCTGAAGGGCTTGATCGAAGAGGCCATTCGCAAGCATCCGCAGGTCATGGATCCCCGGATGCGTATCGTCAATCTGGGCTGCGAGGTGGTCGGTGTCCTGAAGGAGAAAGCCGATCCGAAGTCCTATGATGCCTGTCTGGAACGAATCACCGCGATCACCGGACAGACACGGGATGAGGTCAAACAAAGTCTGCGGACCCATACCGATGCGGCCGCCCATATTGCCCGTCAGTTCGGGGCCGTGGAGGCTGCGGAGCTGATCCAGCGCAAGGCGCGCCGGTTTGCGGAGGAAGCGTCCACGGCCATCGCGGCGGTGCCGGACCGCAAGGAACTGCAGTTTCAGATCCTGCAGGAGATTTCGGGGATTCTCAGTAGCGGCATGCTGGATATCAGTTTTCTGCTGGAGATGGTTCTGGAGGGTATACAGCGCGGCATCGGGATGGATCGAACCATGTTTGCGGTGCTCTCTCCCGACCGTGCGACGTTGCGGGAGAAAGTGGCGTTGGGCTGGCGCAGGGACAGCCCGTTGCAGACCATTGCCTTCCCTCTGATTCAGTCACCACCCAATCTGTTTCAGCAGGCCCTCGACAGCCGCGAGGGTGACTGGATCTCCTCGGATCATGACGGCCGATTGCGTACCGCCCATGATGTGGCGGTGGTGGGCAGGCATCCCTGTTTTCTCATGTCGATGTATTCCGAGGACAAACCCATCGGGCTGATCTACTGTGATCGCGCCTATACGGGCCAGCCGCTGACCGAGGAGGATTTCCGTGCCTTTCGGCATTTCGTGCAGCAGGCCAATATCGGTTTTGCCCTGTACCGTCTGCAGGGGCGATAGCGGTCGCAATCCTCACAGGGTACCCAGCGACATCCCGTCCGGGCGGCACACCAGCAGTCCCCCTGTGTCGTACCAGTCGTGCAGCACAATGCGGCGGGCAGGGTGGCCGTCCAGATCGAGATCATGGATGGCGGGGCGGTGGGTGTGGCCGTGGATCAGGGTGTAGACACCATGGCGGCGCAGGGCATCTTCCACGGCACGGCTGTTCACGTCGGTGATCTCCGCGGACTTGCCGCGGGTGGATGAGCGGCTACGGGCCCTGGCCTCTTCCGCCTCGGCATGGCGCTGGGGCAGGGGACGGGCCAGGAACGCGGCCTGCCACTTCGGATCCCGAACCATGGCGCGAAAGGCCATATAGTCCACGTCGTCGGTGCACAGGCTGTCGCCGTGCATGATCAGGGTGGGGGTACCATAGAGGTCTACCACCGTCTCCGTGTCCAGCAGCCGGCAGCCGCAGCGCCGGGCAAAGGCCTCGCCCACCAGGAAATCCCGGTTGCCGTGAACGAAGTACAGGGGCATGCCCCGGTTGCTCAGTGACTTGAGCAGGTCGAAGGCCTGTTTCAGATGTTCCGCCGGGTCATCGTCGCCCACCCAGTACTCGAACAGGTCGCCCAGGATGTAAAGGGCGTCCGCACCGGGTACGCGGGTTTGCAGAAAACCTTCGAAGAGCCGCAGGCTGTGTGGACGATCCTTGTCCAGATGCAGATCCGAGATGAATAACGTCTCGCTCACAGCCGTGGGGTCACTCGGCGCTGACGCGGGTCATGATGACGGGTTCCCGGGGGACATCCTGATGCATGCCATGGTTGCCGGTGGGCACGGCAACGATGCTTTCCACCACGTCCATGCCTTCCACCACCTTGCCGAATACGGCATAGCCCCAGCCCTGGGGCGTCTCGGCGGTGAAGTCCAGGAAACGGTTGTGCTGGACATTGATGAAGAACTGGGCCGTGGCGGAATGGGGATTGGGGGTACGGGCCATGGCCACGGTGCCCACTTCGTTGCTCAGGCCGTTGTTGGCCTCGTTGCGGATCGGGTCCTTGGTGGGCTTTTGCTGCATGTCCTGGGTGAAGCCGCCACCCTGGACCATGAAGCCGGGGATCACCCGGTGGAAGATGGTGCCGTCATAGAAGCCGTCATTGGCATAGGCCAGGAAGTTGGCGACGGTCTCGGGGGCCTTGTCGGCGTAGAGTTCAAGGACGATGGTGCCCTTGGTGGTCTCGATGGTGACCCTGGGGGCAGTGTTTTCGGCCATGACTTGAGTTCCCATGGTTGCAGACAGCAGGGTGAGGCTAAGGGCAAGCTGTCGAATCATTGATTTCATTGGTGGATGTCCGTCGGTGATACCGGTTGACGATCCGTGATGATAGCCGCTGGCGCCCGGACGGGCAAAGCCCGGGGTGATGGCCCCGTATCCATCGGCTTGGTAAGATCAATCCTCTGACGAACCAGAGACAGAATCCTCGATGCTCCATATCTACAACACCCTCACCCGTCGCAAGGACCCGTTCCAGTCCATGGAACCCGGCAAGGTGCGCATGTATGTCTGCGGCATGACGGTGTATGACTACTGTCACCTGGGCCATGCCCGGGTGCTGGTGGTGTTCGATGTGGTCTACCGCTACCTCAAGGCGCTGGGCTATGAGGTGACCTATGTGCGCAACATCACGGACATCGATGACAAGATCATCCGCCGAGCGGCGGAAAACGGTGAATCCATCGAGGCCCTGACCGACCGTTTCATCCAGGCCATGCACGAGGACGCCGATGCCCTGGGGGTGGCGCGTCCCAGCTTCGAGCCACGGGCCACGGCCCACATCCACGACATCCTGCACATGATCGGCACCCTGCTCAGGCGGGGCTTTGCCTATGTGGGGGATAACGGGGACGTGTATTACAGCGTCTCCCTGTTCGATGGGTACGGCAAGTTGTCGGGCAAGCGGATTGAGGATCTGCGGGCGGGCGAGCGGGTGGCGCCGGACGAGTCCAAGCGGGATCCGCTGGATTTCGTGCTCTGGAAGGCGGCCAAGCCCGGCGAGCCGGCCTGGGACTCGCCCTGGGGACCGGGGCGGCCCGGCTGGCATATCGAATGCTCGGCCATGTCCACCCATTATCTGGGACATCATTTCGACATCCATGGGGGCGGGCAGGATCTGCAGTTCCCCCACCATGAGAACGAGATCGCCCAGAGCGAGGCGGCCTCCTGCGAACACTATGTGAATTACTGGATGCACAACGGTTTCGTGCGGGTGAACGAGGAGAAGATGTCCAAGTCCCTGGGCAATTTCTTCACCGTGCGCCAGGTGCTGGCGCATTACCGGCCCGAGGAGGTGCGGTATTTCATCCTGGGCAGTCACTATCGTAGCCCGCTCAACTACAGTGACGAGCCGCTCAACAATGCCCGTGCCGCCCTGAACCGTCTGTACACCGCCTTGCGGGGGGTGGCGCCGCTGCCGTCGGAAGGGGAGGGGGCGCCGTTCCGGAGCCGGTTCGATGCCGCCATGCAGGATGACTTCAACACGCCGGTGGCGTTGTCGGTGCTGTTCGACATCGCCCATGAGGTGAACCGTCTGCGGGACAGTCAGCCGGAAGCGGCGGGGCGTCTGGCCGGATTGCTTCGAGAAATGGGCGGGGTGCTGGGGATTCTGGGGTCGGACCCGGATGCCTATCTGCAGGGAGGGGCCGGCGAGGGACCGGACGAGGCCGAGATTCAGACCCTGATTGAGGCCCGTCTGGAGGCCCGTCGGCGCAAGGATTTTGCCGAGGCGGACCGGATTCGGGATGTCCTCAAGGAACAGGGCGTGGTACTGGAGGATGGCCCGGGCGGCACCACCTGGCGTCGCGGCTGAGGGAACGGTTCCGGCGCTGAGCCGGTGTCCGGCTTCCCCCTCATCCCCGGCCCTTCTCCCCGAGGGGAGAAGGGAGGGTTTGCCGGGTGTGGCGCGGTTCAAGCCCCTCTCCCCTTGCGGGAGAGGGGTTGGGGTGAGGGGACAGGTTCAGGGCAAGAAACAGCTGGCCACCCGCTCCGCGTCCTCGCAGGCCTGCAGGGTGTTCTTCATCAGCATCGCCACCGTCATCGGCCCCACGCCGCCGGGGACCGGGGTGATCCAGGCGGCCCGTTCCGCCGCCGCATCAAATTCCACGTCTCCCGCCAGGCTGCCGTCCTCCAGCCGGTTGATGCCCACGTCGATCACGGTGGCCCCCGGCTTGATCCAGTCCCCGCGCACCAGCCCCGGCTTGCCCGCCGCGGCCACCACGATGTCCGCGCGTCCCACATGCTCCGGGGTGTCGACGCTGAAGCGATGGCAGACGGTGACCGTGGCCCCCGCCAGCATCAGTTCCAGGGCCATGGGGCGGCCGACGATGTTGGAGGCGCCCACGATCACCGCATGACGGCCCTTGTAGGTTTCCCCTGTGGTTTCCAGCAGTCGCAGCACGCCATAGGGGGTGCAAGGCCGCAGGCGTGGCAGGCGCAGGGCCAGTCGACCCATGTTATAGGGATGAAAGCCATCCACGTCCTTGGCCGGGTCCATGCGCTCCACCACTTGCTCGGTGTCGATGTGTCCGGGCAAGGGCTGTTGGACCAGGATACCGTCCACGGTGGGGTCGGCATTGAGTTCATCGATCACGTCCAGCAGGTCTCCCAGGGAGATGTTGTCCGGCAGGTCGACGGAGCGGGATTCCATGCCGATGGCTTCGCAGGTGCGGCGTTTGTTGCGGACATAGACATGGGAAGCCGGGTCGTCTCCCACCAGCACCACGGCCAGCCCGGGGGCCCGCTTGCCCGCGGCAAGACGGGCTTCCACCGCTTGGCGGACTTCCTGTTGAACGGTCTGGGCAATGGCGCGGCCATCGATGAGTCGGGCGGGCATGGGCGAGGTCCTGACTGAGGGGGGGAACGGATGTCTCTGGAACGGGAGGTATTTTCCCACCGAATGTCCTGATCGTCCAATCCCGGGGGTCATCGCTAATGGTTGATGGTTGCGGTAGGCTTTGCATCCTTGTGGAGCGTCTGGTAGAGTCAAGACCAAGTCCAGAAATCATGCCCCCATGACCGATCCGCGCGCACAACATGGTGTGATCCAGGCGCCGCCCTCCAGGAGCGGCGCCTGGATGCGTGCGTCCCGCATTGCCCGTCTGCTATCCCTGCTGCGACTGCCGCGCTAGCGGCACACTCTCTCACGCCTGGCGAGGCCAAACGCGTTCGCTGATCCCATGACATCCGCCCCAGGCCGGGTGCGGGTCATGTAGAATTTCCCCCAGAGAGCAAGCGCCCGGACCCCTCCGGCGCGCAGAGGTCACAGAACATGGCAGGCAAAGACAAACTCTTCATCTTCGACACCACCTTGCGCGACGGCGAGCAGAGCCCCGGCGCATCCATGACCCGGGAAGAAAAGGTCCGCATCGCCAAGGCGCTGGAAAAGATGCGCGTGGACATCATTGAGGCCGGCTTCCCCGCCGCCAGCACCGGTGACTTCGAATCCGTGCGGGCGGTGGCCCGCGCGGTGCAGGACAGCACCGTCTGCGGTCTGGCCCGGGCCAAGGACGTGGACATCGATCGCGCCGGCGAGGCCCTCAAGGAGGCCAATTCCGCCCGCATCCACACCTTCCTTGCCACCTCGCCCATCCACATGCAGTACAAGCTGAAGATGTCCCCCGACGAGGTGCTCACCCAGGCGGTGGCCGCCGTCAAGCGGGCCCGGCAGTGGACCGATAACGTGGAATTCTCCCCCGAGGACGCGGGCCGTTCCGAGCTGGACTTTCTCTGTCGGGTGATCGAGGCGGTGATCGACGCCGGTGCCAGGACCATCAACATCCCCGACACCGTGGGTTACAACATCCCCCAGCAGTTCGGCGAGCTGATGAGGAACCTGATCGAACGGGTACCCAACTCGGACAAGGCCGTATTCTCGGTCCATTGCCACAACGACCTGGGCGTGGCCGTGGCCAATTCCCTGGCCGCCGTGCTCCACGGTGCCCGTCAGGTGGAGTGCACCATCAACGGTCTGGGGGAGCGGGCCGGTAACGCCGCCCTGGAAGAGATCGTCATGGCGGTGCGGACTCGGCAGGATGTCTTCCCCTGCGACACCACCCTGGACACCACCCAGATCGTGCCCTGTTCCCGCCTGGTGTCCAGCATCACCGGCTTTCCGGTGCAGCCCAACAAGGCGATCGTGGGTGCCAATGCCTTTGCCCATGAATCCGGCATCCATCAGGACGGGGTGCTCAAGCATCGGGATACCTACGAGATCATGCGGGCCCAGGACGTGGGCTGGTCGGAAAACCGCATCGTGCTGGGCAAGCACTCCGGTCGCAATGCCTTCCGCACCCGCCTCAAGGACCTGGGCATCGAGTTCACCGCCGAGGAGGAACTGAACGAGGCCTTTTCCCGCTTCAAGGAACTGGCGGACAAGAAGCACGAGATCTTCGACGAGGACCTTCAGGCCCTGGTGTCGGAGGCGACCATGGCCATGGACAGCGAACAGCTCAAGCTGGTGTCCATGCGGGTCTGTTCCGAGACGGGGGAGACGCCGCTGGCCAATGTCACCCTCAGCGTGGACGGCGCCGAGCGCAGCGGCCAGGCCGAGGGCAGCGGTCCGGTGGATGCGGCCTTCAAGGCCATCGAGACCATCGTGCCCAGCGGCACCCAGTTGCTGCTCTACTCGGTGAACAACATCACCAGCGGTACCGATGCCCAGGGCGAGGTGACGGTCCGGCTGGAAAAGGCGGGGCGCATCGTCAACGGCCAGGGCGCGGACACGGATATCGTGATTGCCTCGGCCAAGGCCTATCTCAATGCCCTGAACCGTCTGGTGATGCCGGATCGCCGTGCCCATCCCCAGCGCGGCGACGTGTGATTCGACATGGAAGGGGGGCTTCGGCGTCGTTATCTTGAGGTCATGGGCATCCAGCAATGGGTGCCCCGTGCCCCCTGTGTGGAAGCACCCTCGTGGGAGCAGCCCTCGGTAGCGGAACCAGTACCTGTTCCCCGGCAGGCCGATTCTCCCGGCGACAGGGTGCCTGACTGGGAAACCCTGTCACGACAGGTCGAAACCTGCACCCGCTGCGCAGAACTGGCGTCAAGCCGCACCCGGACCGTGTTCGGGGTGGGTGATCGACAGGCCCCCTGGTTGTTCATCGGCGAGGCCCCGGGGGCGGAAGAAGACCGCCGTGGCGAGCCCTTCGTGGGTCGGGCCGGCAAGCTGCTGGACAGCATGCTGGCCGCCCTGGGTCTGGCCCGGGGGGAGGGCGTCTACATTGCCAACATCCTCAAGTGTCGTCCGCCCGGCAACCGTGACCCGAAGCCGGAAGAGGCCGATGCCTGTCGGGCCTTTCTGGATGGTCAGGTTGCCCTGATCCGACCCCGGGTCATCGTTGCCCTGGGGCGGGTTGCGGCGCAGAACCTGCTGGCGACGGACGCGGCCCTGGGCGCCCTGCGCGGGCAGCCGCTGAATTACCAGGGCATTCCCGTGGTGGTCACCTACCATCCCGCTTATCTGCTGAGAAGACCCCTGGACAAGCGCAAGGCCTGGGATGATCTGTGCCTGGCGCGGCGCTTGATGACCCGTGCCGCCGACCAGGCCGCCCCCCCGCACCGATCATCATCTCCATGAATGCCGTGACCGTGACCCCATTGCAGCTTCGCCCCATGCGTGCCGGTGATCTTCGGGCCATCATGGAGATA
Organism: Ectothiorhodospira sp. PHS-1; assembly: GCF_000225005.1. Lineage (NCBI taxonomy): Bacteria > Pseudomonadati > Pseudomonadota > Gammaproteobacteria > Chromatiales > Ectothiorhodospiraceae > Ectothiorhodospira > Ectothiorhodospira sp. PHS-1. Next base: position 115,838 of record NZ_AGBG01000001.1, read on the forward strand.
GAGCCCAGGGCGTACACCTATTACTGGTCGGAAGGGATCTTCCGGGATTGCCTGCGGGTGGGCTATTCCTGCTGGGTCCTGACCAGTCGCTCCACGGGTGAACTGATCGGTTACGGGGTCATGTCCCTGGCGGTGGGTGAGTGTCATGTGCTCAATCTCACCGTTCGTCCGGAACGCCAGGGGCAGGGGTTCGGGCGCTATCTGCTCGGGACGTTGCTGGATATCGCCCGTGATCGCCATGCGGAAACGGTCTTTCTGGAGGTGCGTCCGTCCAATGCACCGGCAGTCGGTCTGTATCGTTCCCTGGGATTCAATGAAGTGGGCCTTCGCAAGCGCTACTATCCTGCTGACCGGGGACGGGAGGATGCCCTGGTCCTGGCGCTGCAGCTTTGATGCCATCCAATATCCGTGCAGGCGGCTTGGAAACCCGGACTCAAGCCGATAGCATCAGCGTTCACTGTTGAAAGGGTTTCTCCATCTTCCATGGAAAGTGATGATCATCCAGTGATGTCGGCGCCGCCCGAGCCCGTCCCCGCGGGTGTGACCGGGCCGGCCGTGGAAACGGCGTCCGATTCCTCCGGGGGGAAGGGTGATGACGCCCCGTCCGTGCTGACCCTGGTGGGAATCGGTGCCTCGGCCGGCGGGATCGAGGCACTCAGCCGTCTGGTACGGACCTTGCCGGAGCATTCCGGGCTGTCCTACGTGGTGGCCCAGCATCTGTCGCCGGATTATCAGAGCATGCTGACGGAGATACTGGGCCGGGAGACCCGCCTGAAGGTGCTGTCCCTGTCTGATGGCACGGCGCCTCGTCCCGATACTCTGTACATCACCCCGGCGGCTTCCAATGTATTGTTTCAGGATGGTCGATTGCGGTTGCGTGAAACCAGTACCCGCGGCATCCCGAAGCCTTCCGTGGATCTGCTGTTCCGCTCCCTGGCCATCGAACTGGGCGATCATGCTGTGGGGGTCATCCTATCCGGCACCGGTTCCGATGGGGCCGATGGCGTCACCGCCATCAAGCAGGCCGGCGGCAGGGTATTCGTGCAGGACGAACAGACCGCCAAATATCCCGGGATGCCCCAGGCGGCGGTAGCCACCGGAATGGCGGATGCCGTCCTGACACCGGAAGAGATCGCCGATGCCCTGTCACGGACGGCATGCCAGCTTCCCGCGGGACATGCTCCCCGTCCCGAGGATCTGGGGGATCCCGGCGAACTCGAACGTATCCTGCGACTGGTCAGGAGTCGTACCGGCGTGGATATCGGCCAGTACAAGGAAGCCACCATGCTGCGTCGTCTGCAGCGTCGCCTGGCCAGTACCGGGGCCAACTCCCTGTTCCAGTATCTGGAGTACCTGCATGATCATCCGGATGAACCCGAGGCTCTGGTGCGGGAGTTGCATATCCTGGTCACCAGCTTTTTCCGGGATGAATCGGCATTCAAGGGCTTGCAGCGGGCCATCGATGCACTGATGAAGAAGAAAAACGCCGGAGAGGCCCTGCGGGTCTGGATCCCGGGCTGCGCCACCGGCGAGGAGGCCTATTCCATCGGCATCCTGATGCACGAGGCCCTGCGCAACAGCGGCCGTGATCTCAAGCTGCAGATCTATGCCACCGACGTGGATCTGGATGCCCTGGCCCAGGCGCGCCGGGGGCTTTACTCCGCCGGTGCCCTGGAGGTGCTGGAGCCGGTCTGGCTGCAACGCTATTTCACCCGCAGTCGGGAGCAGTTTCGCGTCAGTCAGGTGCTGCGTGACTCCATCGTGTTCGCCCGTCACGACCTGATGAAGGATCCGCCCTTTCTGCACCTGGACCTGATCAGTTGCCGTAATCTGCTCATCTATCTCAAGAGCCCCATGCAGGATCGGGTCTTCGAAAGTTTTCACTATGCCTTGAAAGTGGGCGGTCTGCTGTTCCTGGGGCGTTCCGAGACCCCTGGCGGTCGTTCACATCTGTTCAGTCCGGTATCCAAGCCGGCGCGTCTGTATCAGCGTGAACCCGGGACCTCCCGTTATATCGCCACCGGGCGCAGCGGTATCGGCGATGGCGCCGTCCCGTCGGGCCGTGGCCGCGGAGCCGGCTCCGGCCGCGAGATCCAGCGCATTCTGGACGCACTGCTGGAAGCCTACGTGCCGCCGGGCCTGTTGGTGGATGTGCAGCTCGATATCCGGCGGGTCTTCGGCAACGCGGGCGACTTTCTGAGTCATGGCGCCGGCCAGACCAGTCTCAACGCCCAGGAACTGTTGCCCCGGCCCCTGGCGCTGGATCTGCGTGCCCTGGTGTCCCGGGCCAAGCGTACCGGTGTCGTGGCTCCCGGGCATCGGATGCGTTTGCCGGGGGACAACGAGTCCGAGCCCTTGCGGCTGGTGGTGCGCCCCCTGTTGGCCGACGATGATGAAGACCTCTACCTGGTGATGTTCGAGCGCATCGGCAGGGATGGGCAGACAGGAGCCGAGGAAATGATGCCGGGCGGCCCACCGGAAACGGACGCGGTGAATGCCCTGGAACATGAACTCACGGCCACCCGCGAACATCTGCAGACCGTGGTGGAGGAACTGGAAACCACCAACGAGGAGCTGCAGTCGGCCAATGAGGAGCTGCAGTCCACCAACGAGGAATTGCAGTCGGCCAACGAGGAGCTGGAAACCTCCAACGAAGAGTTGCAGGCCACCAATGAGGAGCTGTTCACGGTCAACCAGGAATTGCAGGGCAAGACCGAGGAACTGGCCGCCCTGAACACCACCCTGCGCAACGTCAAGGACAGCCTGCCCTACGCTCTTCTGGTGGTGGATCGCAATCTCTGCATTGCTCTGGTGAATCCCAGGGCCACGGAACTCTTTGGCGTGACGGAGGCGGATCTGACCCGCCCCTTCACGGCGGTGGAACGCCTTCGGCGCCTGCCGGAACTGGTGACCCTGGTACAGCAGGTCATGGAAACCGGGGCACCGGCACAGGCCCAGATCAGTCTGCCTTCGGAGCATCTGGTACGGGTTCAGCCCTTCACGGACAGGAGCGGCCGGCACAGCGGTGCCGTGGTGACCTTTTGGGATAACGCCGACATGCTCAGCGCCCATCGGGCCCTGCGGGAGAGCGAGTCCCGGTTACGGCAGATCATGGACAAATCCCCCCTGTGGGCCTACGTCAAGGATCGAGCCGGTTCCTATCAGATGGTCAACCATTGCTTTCTGGCCGGTCTGGGCGTGACGCTGAAACAGGTGGTCGGGCACGTGGACGAACAATGCCTGCCCGAGGCGGTGGCCCGATTGTTCCGGCAAGCGGATCATGAGGCCATGTGCCGGGATGATGTGCTGGAACGGGAGCACCATCTGCATCTGGAGACGGGGGAGGTGATCCTGCTGGCGCAGCATTTTGCCCTGCGGGATGAAAAGGGACTGGCCTATGCGGCCTGCATGCAGGCACTGGATATCACCCAGCGCAAGCGGGATGAATACCGTCTTGCCAGGGCGCGGGACGAGGCGGAGCGGGCCAACCGGGCCAAGAATGAATTCTTGTCCCACATGAGCCATGAGTTGCGAACCCCGCTCAATGCCATTCTGGGGTTCAGCCAGATCCTGGAACATGAGTATGCCGAAGAGCCCGCCCTGAGCGAGCCGATCCGTGAGATCCTCCGGGCGGGCTGGCATCTGCTGGCCTTGATCAACGACATTCTTGACCTCTCCATGCTGGAAAGTGGGCGCCTGCATGTGCAGGCGGATTCCGTCAGCGCGGATGCCATCGTTCAGGAGTGCGTGGCAACCCTGCGGCAGGCCGCGCAGGCCAAGGAAATCACGGTGACGGTCGTTCCGGGTGAGGCGTTGCTGGTGCGCGCCGACCCGACCCGGTTGCGTCAGGTACTGATCAATCTGCTGTCCAATGCCATCAAGTACAACCACCCGAACGGCACGGTGAAGGTGTCCGCCACCCGGCACGGGGATCGTGCATGGATCCGGGTCGAGGACGATGGCCTCGGCATGACCCCGGAACAGATCGCCAACCTGTTCCGGCCGTTCGTGCGCATGAGCCGTGAGATCTGCTCCGAGGACGGTATCGGCATCGGGCTGTCCCTGTCCCAGCGGCTGATGCAGATGATGGGGGGGGACATCCGTGTGGAGAGCGTGCCGGACCAAGGCAGCGTCTTCACCCTGGATCTGCAGTGGGTGACCACCGGTTCCGAGTCGGAGGAAGCCGCTTCCGAAGCCGCGACGGATGAGAGGCAGACAGGTCTGCGGGAAAAACCGGTTGCCGCCGGCTGTATGCGGGCACTCAAAGTACTCTACGTGGAGGACAATCGGGCCAATATGCGCCTGGTTCGGCGCATGTTGGCCCACCGCCCCGGGGTGCAATTGCTGGAGGCCGGGGATGGGCAGTCCGGTCTGGCGCTGGCGCGCGCCGAACTGCCGGCCCTGATCCTGCTGGATCTGGGGCTGCCCGATATCCATGGCTTCGAGGTATTGCGGCAATTGCGGGCGGACAGGGCCACGGCGGGCATTCCCGTGGTGGCCGTTAGCGCCGATGCCGGGGAATTGCGGGTCACGGAGGCTCTCGAGCGGGGATTTTGCACCTATATCGAGAAACCTTTCAGATTGGAGGTTCTGGATGAGGTGCTGTCGGCTTTCGGTCAGTGCCGGGGTAGTGGCGGGAAGGTGCCTCCGTCCTCTGACTGATCCAGCAGTCTTTCCAGGGTCTGCAGGAATCGGGGTACGTCCAACGGTTTGGTGAGATAGGCATCAAAGCCTTCCGAGTGTCCCCGTTCCACGTCTCTTGGGGTGGCAAAGGCGGTCAATGCCATGACCGGGATGCCGGCCGTGGCAGGGGTATTTCGCAGCCTCCGGAGAACCTGGTAGCCGTCCAGGTCGGGCATGTTGATGTCCAGCAGGATCAGGTCCGGCTGGTGAGCGCCGGCCAACTCCAGGCCGAATCTGGGGTTGGGCGAGTTGAGTAGCCGCAGATGACCATGACGACGCAGGATCTGTGCGACCAGCCGGATATTGGCCGGATTGTCGTCGATATGCAGGATGGTGCGCGGTGCATGCTGTCGATCCGGAATCTGGCGCGGCCGCGTGTCCGGTGATGACCCGTCGCCGTCATCGTTCCATTCCCCCCGTGGCAGGCGCACCCGAAAAGTGCTGCCCTTGTCCGGTCGGCTGTCCACCTCGATATTGCCGCCCATCACTTCGGCCAGACGTCGGGAAATGGCCAGTCCGATGCCCGTCCCTTCGGTTTCCAGCGCGTTCGCGTCCAGCCGGTTGAAGGGTTCAAACAATTCCGCCAGACGATCCGGCGGGATGCCGCGACCGGTATCCGTGACACTGACGATGATGGTGCCGTCCCGCGGGTGTTCCTCGCCGCAAATTTCCAGCAACCCGGCATGGCGGTTGTACTTGATGCCGTTGGAGAGCAGGTTGATCAGGATCTGCTTGAAACGCATCCGGTCGGCGAAGGCAACGCAATGGGATGGGCAACGGCTCTGGATGCGGATCTGATGTTCCTGGGCCAGGGGGCCTACCAGCATGATGCATTCGTCCATCAGTTCCCGCAGGGGGACATTTTCCAGCGACAGTTCGATGCGACCGGCCTCCACGATGGCCAGATCCAGTACCTGGTTGATCAGTTGCAGCAGGTGCCGTCCGCCCCGAAGTATTTCCTGCACCTGTTCCTGCTGTTCGAGGTTGAGTCCGGGATCGATTTCCAGGAGTTGGGCAAATCCCAGCACCGCATTCATGGGCGTGCGCAGCTCGTGACTCATGCTGGACAGGAATTCGGACTTGGCCCGACTGGCCCGTTCGGCTTCCTCCTTGGCTTCCACCAGGGCGGTCTCGTTGCGCTTGATATCGGTGATATCCAAATGGCTGATCACCAGGTGCCGCCTTTGTTGCTCCGCGAAGGCTTTCAGGGGGGGTCACCCGAATCCTGTGAGTCTGCGGATCAATGCGATATTCATCTTCGTAGACCTCAAGATCCCCGGCGATGACGCCGCGGATGCCCGCCGCGATACGGGCCGCATCCGCAATGCCCCGGGCGGCGGCCCGGTCACACACGTCAAGATAGTTGATGCCCTGGGAGATCCGCTCTTCCGGTGCCTGCCCCTTGCGCCCGTATTCGCGCCAGGAACGATTGACCGCGACGATGGTTCCCGACATGTCCAGTACGCAGATATTGGCGCTGAGTGAGTCGATGATACCCTGGGCAAAGGCCCGGGCCTCGCTCTCCTGCTTCTGGAATTCCGCCTCCTTGGCCTTGCGTTGCCGCTCCCGGGCCATTTGCCGCAGGGCATGGGACAGATCTTCCACCACGCCCTTGAGCAGGTCGGTGATCTGGGGGGTGAAATGTTCGGGTTCACCGGCGAGGAAACTGGCCACGGCGAGCAACTCGTCACCGACAAAGACGGGAAAGTGCCCGCAGCTGTGAATCCGCCGCCCAATCGCCCACGACCGCCAGCGGTCGGGAACATGGGGAGCATGTTCCTTACAATCGCTGCAGATCAGGGGCTGTTCGTTGATGAAATGCCAGGGCTGCTTTCGGATCGACTCCCATAGGGTTTCCAGGGGAATGTCCGCCAGCTGCGTCGCCGTCAGGCCGTGGGAGGCCCAGATCCTGGGTGTTTGCCCCGGTCGTGCGCGAGCGGTGAAGACGCAGGCACTGAAGCCGCCCTGTTCCACGGCGATGCGGGCGGTGGTCTTGAGCAGACGGATTTCGTCTTCCAGTCGGGTGATGGCCTGATTGACGGCTGCGCGGGTGCTGTAGAGCCGAGTCAGCTGGGTGACCTGGGCCTCGGCCTTCTTGCGGGCGGTGATGTCGCGGTTGACCCCGCGCCGGCCCAGGTAGGTGCCGTCCTTGTCCACGATGCCCTGACACTGATGCTCGATGTGTCGCAGTTCTCCATCGGCACGGCGGATGCTGAACTCCATGGATACATGGGGGCTTTCGCAGCCTTCATGGACTTCCTTCAGGTGCCGTTGCCAGCGTTCGACATGCTCGGGGATGAGCAGGCGTTCCATCAGCTGCGGGTCATCCTTGAAGGCCTGGGGTGGAAATCCGCTGATATCCTGACATCCAGGGGAGACATAGACATACCGGCCTTCCGGGTGGTACCAGTAATCCCAGTCCGGAGAATGGTCGGCGGCAATGCGGTAGCAGGTTTCCTGTTCACGCAGCCGGGCGTAGGCGATGCGCCTTGCCTCATCAAGTTCCCGGTTCTGCAGTTCCAGTTCGCTCTGACAGATCCGCAGGGTTTCCAGCAGTTCGGTCAGATCAAGATGGCCTGCCTCCATGAGCCTGCGTAACTGATCGATGTCTCCCTCCCTGATGGCCCTGGTCGCGTGCGTGCGTGCATCTGATTGAGGGGAGTTGTCTTCAGGCATGGCGCCTTCTTCAGGGGTGAAACCAGCGGGAAACGAGATTGGATTCTATCAACACAGGCCGTGCCGTGCTGATGGAATTGTCCCGGCATGGGCATCGGTCCGGTCAACCGATGCCGGGCCCATGCGTATTGCTGGTTGAAGGCCGGAGATCGGGCCGACACAACCAACAGGAGAGCCGTCATGAAACCATCCCCGAAGATTTTTCCCCGTCGTGCCCTCGGTGCCGCTATGGCGGTGGGCGCCATGGCCCTGAGCCTGTCCCTGGGCGCGGTGGCCGCTCCCGGTGGTCCCGGTGCCGCGGATCGGGATATGCCCCGGTAGGTATGTCGGGATCTGAGCGGTGAGGCCTGGAGCGCCTGTCGTGAAGGCATGCAGGCCACCCGTGCCGAGCGGCGTGAACAGCGCCTGGCCGAGGCCGAGGGTCGTCCCATGGAGCGCACCTGGCGCGATGAGCGTAGGTCCGACCGCATGAAGGACAGGGGGGAGCGCCCCCGGATGACCGATGAGGAGCGGCAGGCGCTGCGTGCCCGGCATGAGGAGAGGCGCGCGGCCTGGGAGGCCATGAGCCCGGAAGAACGCCGGTCGATGCGGGATAATATGCAAGGCATGCGTGAAAAGATGCGCAACTGAAGCCGATGATGAGGAGCCTTGATGCCGATCCGGAGTCACTGTGATGCATGGTCTCGCCCTGGAGACGGAGGTGTCCGTGGATGATGCCGGTGTGCATGTCGACACGCCTGCCGAAAGGGTATCGCCAGCGACCCTGGACCGGTTCCTGGAGCAGGTTCAGGGTCGCGGGGTCCGGATGGCGGCCCTGGCCCTGGGGGACCGGGAGGCGGCATTGGACGTGGTGCAGGACGCCATGACCGCGCTGATCGTTCGTTATCGCGACCGGCCCCCGGAGGCTTGGGAACCCCTGTTCTGGCGCATCCTGCAGACCCGCATCCGGGATGTTTACCGGCGTCGCCGGGTGCGGTAGCGGGTGATGGCCGTGCTGGGGCTGGGGGATGACGCCCAGGAAGATCCCATGCTGACGCTGCCGGACACCTTCACCCCCGGCCCGGACCAGTCCCTGGAGGATGGCCGTTTTGCCGTGGATCTGGAGTCGGCTCTGAGACAACTGCCCCTTCGACAGCAGCAGGCCTTTTTGTTGCGTCACTGGGAGGGGCTGGATACCGCCGCCACGGCGGCGGCACTGGGCGTCAGCGAGGGCAGTGTGAAGACCCATCTGCACCGCGCCCTGCAAACCCTTCGACAGCACCTGGAGGCCTACCGATGAGTCCCGAAGATCGCGAGATGGAACCGTGGTTGGCCCAGGCCCGCCGGACCCTTGACCGGCAGACCGGCCTGTCCCTGCAGGAGGCGATGCGTCTGCAAAGTGCCCGCCGGGAAGCCTTTGCAAAGGCGGGCGCCGCGGCACCGCCCCGGCCGGTGTCGGGGCGTGGAAAGAGGCCCGGGTGGATGCCGTTGGGAGGCCTTGCGGCGGCGGCTTCGGTGATGCTGGCGGTGGTGGTGGTGTTCAATCTGGAGACCATGCAGCACCCGCTCTTGCCGGTGGTCCTGGCAGAGTTGGATGACATCGAATGGGTGCTGGAGCTGGATGAGGGTTTCTGGATGAATGATCCGGCGTTTCTGCAATGGGTGATGGAGGAGACGGGATGAGTCGGTATCTGCCTGGATTGATGGTGGTGTTGTTGTTGTGTCTGCCGGGCGTGGCCCCGGGGGCGCCGCCCGAGCGAGGCCAGGGGCCTTTTCCTGAACGGGGGCCGGGAGATCCCGGGCGCGGCGAGCGCATGATGGTGCCGGTGGCCGAATCCGCGCCGGAGTGGTCGGCACTGAGCCGCGCCGAACGCGCCGTATTGGCGCCGTTGGCGGAGCGATGGGATGATCTGCCCCCGCGACGGCGCCTGCACCTGCTGCGTGTCGCCGATCGCTGGCAGGACATGAACCCGGAACAGCGGGACCGTTTCAGTAGTGATCTGCGGCGCCTTGAGTCTTTGTCGCCCGAGGAGCGCCGGCAACTGCGTGACCAGCGTCATCGGCTTGAGGCCCTGCCCGAGGATGAGCGTCGATTGCATCGGGAGCGGCTGGAACACTTCCAACGCCTGTCGCCGGAGGAGCGTGAGCACCTGCGGGAGCGCTGGTTGCAGATGAGTCCGGAGGAGCGGCGGGCGATCCGGGAGCGGGGCCGAGTGTCCGAGGACTGAATCTGCCCCGCAATCCTTGGGCCATCCCCCTATCTGGCGTAAAATACCCGGTTTTACCCACAGGCCGTGCCGCTCATGCCCTCCAGCTACACTACTGAAACCGCCCGTCGCCGCACCTTCGCCATCATTTCGCACCCGGACGCCGGCAAGACCACGGTGACCGAAAAGCTGTTGTTGTTCGGCGGTGCGATCCAGCAGGCAGGGACCGTGAAAGGCCGCAAGGCCGCCCGACACGCCACCTCCGACTGGATGGAACTGGAAAAGCAGCGCGGTATTTCCGTGACATCCTCGGTGATGCAGTTCCCTTACAAGGACCGCATCGTCAACCTGCTGGATACCCCCGGCCACCAGGACTTCTCCGAGGACACCTATCGCACCCTCACCGCGGTGGACTCGGCCCTGATGGTCATCGATGTGGCCAAGGGGGTGGAGGAGCGCACCATCAAGCTGATGGAGGTCTGTCGTCTGCGGGATACCCCCATCATGACCTTCATCAACAAGCTGGACCGGGAAGGGCGCGACCCCATCGAACTGCTGGATGAAGTGGAAGATGTGCTGAAGATTCAGTGTGCTCCGGTGACCTGGCCCATCGGCATGGGCAAGCGCTTCAAGGGGGTCTACCACCTCAAGCGGGATGCCGTGCACCTTTTTTCGCCCACCCACGGCGGCAAGATCCAGCAGGGCGAGATCATTCAGGGCCTGGACAACCCGCGTCTGGACGAGGTACTGGGCAGCCAGGCGACGGAGCTGCGGGAGGAGCTGGAACTGGTCATGGGCGCTTCCCATGAGTTCGACAAGGATGAATACCTGGCCGGGCGTCAGACCCCCGTGTTTTTTGGTTCTGCCATCAATAATTTCGGTATTCAGGAGCTGTTGGACGACTTCGTGGCATTCGCCCCCGCCCCTCAGCCTCGCCCCACCGATGTGCGGAAAGTGTCACCCGAGGAAGAAACATTTTCCGGTTTTGTCTTCAAGATCCAGGCGAACATGGACCCCCAGCACCGGGATCGCATTGCCTTCATGCGCATCTGTTCCGGTACCTTCACCAAGGGCATGAAGCTCAATCATGTCCGGATCAAGCGGGATGTGCGCATCTCCGATGCCCTGACGTTCCTGGCCTCGGATCGGGAACATCTGGAAGAGGCTTATCCGGGGGACATCATCGGTCTGCACAACCACGGCACCATCCGCATCGGGGATACCTTCACCCAGGGAGAAGCCTTGTCCTTCACCGGGATTCCCAACTTCGCACCGGAACTGTTTCGCCGTGCCCAGCTGCGGGATCCGTTGAAGATGAAGCAGCTGGCCAAGGGGTTGCAGCAGCTTTGCGAGGAAGGGGCGACCCAGCTGTATCGGCCGATCACCAACAATGACCTGATCCTGGGAGCGGTCGGGGTATTGCAGTTCGACGTGGTGGCCCACCGGCTGAAGTCCGAGTACAACGTGGATGCGGCCTTCGAGAATGTGTCGGTGCAGACCGCCCGCTGGGTGACCTGTGACGATGAACGCAAGCTGGAACAGTTCAAGGACAAGGCGGCGAGCAATCTGGCCATCGACCACGGGGGTGATCTGGTGTACATCGCACCGACCCGGGTGAATCTGCAGATGGCCATGGAGAAGTGGCCGGAGATCACCTTCAGCGCCACCCGGGAGCATGGGATCAGTCAATAGGCGAGTGGTCTTCGCATTCCCATTGATACCGATTGCGTCCGGCCTGCTTGGCCCGGTAAAGGGCGTCGTCGGCGGCTTTTTTCAGGGTTTCCGGGTCGGGTTTGGCGGTCTGCCCCCCATGGGTGGCGCCGCCGATGCTGATGGTGACGTGAGGGGCTGCATCGGAATGTGCGTGGGGAATGTTCAGGGATCTTGCTGCCTCAAGCAGATGTTTGGCCACATGCCGGCAACCCATTTCATCGGTGCCCGGTAACAGGGCCACGAATTCCTCGCCCCCATAGCGAGCCAGCAGGTCGGGGGTTCTGGACAATGCTCCGGTCATCGCCTGGGCCACCCGCTTGAGGCAGTCATCTCCGGCGCCGTGGCCGTAATGGTCGTTATAGGGCTTGAACTGGTCGATATCGATCATCAGCAATGACAGGGGCTGACCATCCCGCCGTGCCCGACCCCATTCCTCGGCGAATTTCTGATCAAAACTGCGCCGATTGGGGATTTCCGTCAGACCATCCTGAAGAGAGATTTTCTCCAGCATGTCGGTCTTGAGCTTGAGGGCCACCTGATTGCGGACTCTGGCGCGCACGATGGCCGGACTGAAGGGCTTGGAAATGTAATCCGCGGCGCCCAGATTCAACCCCCGTTCCTCGTCATCCACATGGTCCAGGGCGCTGACGAAAATCACCGGAATGGACCGGGTAGCCTCGTTGTCCTTGAGTTGGCGGCAGGTGTCGTAGCCATCCATGTCGGGCATGACGATATCCAGCAGGATGAGGTCCGGGGGCGCGTCACCCTGGGCCATTGCCAGTGCCTTCTTGCCACTGGTGGCGGTCAGGATGCGGTAATCCGCCTTGAGCAGGGAAGCCAGGGTGTGGATGTTGGTGGGCTGATCGTCCACGATCAGCACGGTTGCTTTTTTTTCCGGCACAGCCAAACCTCATGAAAATTCGATGCCGGCCTGCCTGGCCAGCCTTTCAAGCCATTCCATCGCACCATCATGGTCGAAACGATCCACCCGCTCTAGCAGTTCCTGGGCCGCCTGGGGGGCAATGTGCTGTCCCAGGTACCGGACAACCCGGGCCAGTTGGTCCTCATCCACCAGTTCACCCGAGGCCAGGGATTGACGCAGGGATTGTACGTCGTTGGCCAGGGTCTGTGGGTCTGAGGTCTGTGGATCGGCCGCGGGGCAGGTGACCGGCGTCTGTTCCTCTTTGGGCAGGGTGGCCAGCTGTTCCCGAACCTGCCTGAGCACCCCGAGGAAACGCCGGGTATTGGCCTGGGAAAAGGGCTGGCCGGCTTTGAGAATCTGTTCCAGCTGTTCGGTTTCTCCGGCCAGTGCATGGGCGCCGACCATGGCCGCCAGCCCCTTGAGGGTATGCAGCATACGCCCCAATGCAGGATCTTGCGACCGGTCCACCTGGCTCAGTTCGGCCAGTTCCGTATCAAGCTGTCCGGCAAAGCGGCCCAGGGTACGCAGATACAGGGCCTTGTCCCCATCGAACCGCTTGAGCCCCGTGATCATGTCGAAGCCATCCAGCCGCACCGGCCAGTCCGGTGCTTCCTCTGCCCGGGTTTCGGTGCGGCCGCCGTCGCTTTGCAGCCACCGTTCCATTGTACTCAGCAGCGCCCGGCTGTCGATGGGCTTGGCCAGGTGATCGTTCATGCCGGCGGCCCTGGCCCGATGCCGGTCGTCTTCCATCACCGCCGCCGACAGGGCAATGATGGGCAGGTCAGGAAACTGCTGGCGCATCCGGCTGGCTGCCTCGAACCCGTCCATGACCGGCATCTGCAGGTCCATCAGCACCAGATCCACCGGATATTGGGTCACCTGTGCCAATGCCTCACGGCCATCATTGGCCAGGAGCACCCGAATCCCGGTCTTGTTGAGGATGCCCCTGGCCACTTCCTGATTCAGGGCATTGTCCTCCACCAGCAGGACGGTGCGCCCCTCAAAGCAGGGGAGCGTGTGGTGGGTGGTATTTTTTGCCGGCGCCGTGTCCGCCTGTTCCGCCACGGCCCGTCCCATGGCCTCAAGCAGGGTTCTCGGCGTGACCGGCTTGCTCAAAAAGGCGCTGAAGCGATCCGCATGGGGGGCCAGATCCTCCTGGCTATAGGCGCTGACGATCAGTGCCGGCACCGGCATGGGGTTCAGTGCCCCCTGCTTGCGCAGCCTGTCCATCTGGTCCAGGGCTTCCACCCCATCCAGACCACCAGGCATCTTCCAGTCCATCAGGACCAGCTCAAAGGGGGTGCCGGCCTGTTCCGCGGCCTTGACCGCATCGATGGCTGCCTCGCCGCTATCGGCCTGCCGGGTCTGGAAGCCGTGGTTTTCGAGCATGTTGACGAGCACGGTGCGGGCCGCTTCATGATCATCCACCACCAGGACCCGGGCGCCGGGCTGGAGGAGGTCATGGACAGCTGACGGGTGCTGATCCGGCGCCAGGGGCAGGGTCAACTCGAAATGGAAGGTGCTACCGGTGTCGGGTATGGATTCCAGCTTCAGATCGGCGCCCATTTTCTCCAGCAGCTTGCGGCAGATGACCAGCCCCAGCCCGGTACCGCCATATTTGCGAGTGGTGGAGGTATCGGCCTGGGAGAAGGGCTGGAACAGTCGGGACTGTTGTTCGGCAGTGATCCCGATGCCCGTGTCACTCACCTGGAAGTGCAGGCGCAGATGGTCGTCGGTGCAGCCCAGTTGGCGGATGGACAGCACTACCTGACCCTGCTCCGTAAACTTGATGGCATTGCTGAGCAGATTGGTGAGTATCTGTCCCAGACGCAGGGCGTCTCCCTCAACCGTGACCGGTTCCCGGATCTCCAGCTCGAATACCAGTTCGATGCCCGCGTTGTCGGCCACCGACGCAAACAGGGTCCGCATCTGCTCCAGCAGATCCTCGATGCGAAAGCCATGGCGCTCCAGTTCCAGCTTGTCGGCCTCGATCTTGGAAAAATCCAGAATGTCGTTGATGATGCCAAGGAGCATGCGGGAGGAGTCCCGGATCTTGCCCAGATAATCCCGTTGCTTTTCGCTCAGAGGGGTGTCCAGCAGCAGTTCACTCAGGCCGATCACCGCATTCATGGGGGTGCGAATCTCGTGGCTCATGTTGGCCAGGAACTGGCTCTTGGCCTGATTGGCCCGCTCGGCGGTTTCCTGGGCCTGTTTGATGTGGGTAAGATCGTTGTAGACGGCGACCACTTCGCCGGAGGAGAGCTTGAACAGGGTGTTCTCGCGCCAGGCCGTGAGTTCGCCGTCGCTATAGAAGGAAATCGGCAGGTAGGCGCTGTCTCCGGTGCGGGCCACCTGGCGCAGGGCTTCCAGCAATCCCATGTCTTCAACACCGGGAAAACATGCCGTGACCCGGCGACCGATGACATCTTCCCGCCGGGTCTGATCCATTCGCTCGGCGGTGGGATTGTAATCGGTGAAGATGAAATCCTGTCCATTATCGGTCGGCTCAAACACGGCGACGCCATTGCCGGTTTGTTCGAAGATGCCCCTGAAGCGCTCCCGCTCGTGTTCCAGGGCCTGTCTGGCATGGGTGGCCTCGGTGACGTCCATGTCACTGCCCCGGTAACCCAGAAGGGCGCCGTTTTCATCCACGAGGGGGAATGCATGGGTGGACATCCACAGGGTATGTCCCTGCTTGTGGACCACGGGATTGAGGTATCCTCGGAATATTTCACGGCGGCTGAGGGCTTGAAACGATTCCGCCTTGAAAGCTTCCCGGACCGGTTCCGGATGCAGGTCGTAAAAGTAGACCCGTCCCATCAGTTCTTCCGGGGCATAGCCCCAGACGGTCTCTGCCACCGGGCTCACATAGACGTACAGGCCTTGCGCATCCACTTCCCAGGTGACGCTGCGGCTCTGGGCGGCCAGTTGCCGAAGACGTTCCTCCCGATCCCTGATCTCCTGCTGGGCCTGCTTGATGGGTGAGATGTCCTGGATGATGGACCAGATGACCTCCCTGCCCTCGGGTGTGGTGGTCTTGAAACCGTTGAGCAGCACCGGATAGCGACTGCCGTCCTTGCGGATGTATTCCTTTTCGAAGGGGCCGTAGCGCCCGGTCGTGTTCATGGACTCCAGCATCCGCTGCTCGTCGGGCAGATATTTCTCCGGTGTCAGTTCCCAGTAACTGAGCTGGCGAAATTCTTCGGGGGTATAGTGGGCCGGTTCATTGACGGCCCGATTGAATTCCAGAAATTCCCCGGTGTGGAAGTCGTTCATGGCAATCCCCACCGGTGACAGTTCAAACAGGGTGCGGAACTTGATTTCTTCTGCGGCAAGCTTGCGTTGGGCCAGAATGCGGTCGGTGATGTCCTCATTGACGCCCACCACGCGCACGGCCCGGCCCTGGGCGTCACGGATCACCCGGGCCATGCCCCGTAGGGTGCGAATCGCACCGTCGGACGGGCGGCGGATCTGTACCTGTGCATCAAACGGGGTGTCCCGTTGGACCAGATCCTGGAAGGCGGTCTGGATCGTCGGCAGGGCCTCGGGCAGGACCAGGGTCTCCCAGTCGGCAAACCTACCCTTGAATGTCTCAGGATCGACGCCGTAGAGGTGGTACATGCGCGGATCCCAGAGCAGGCAGTCGTGCTTGATGTCGTAATCCCAGATACCCAGTCCGGCGGCTTCCGTGGCCAGTTGCAAACGATATTGATTGTCCTGCAGACGGCTTTCCGCCAGTTTTTGCCGGGTGACGTCACGAAACACCGCCAGCATGCAGGGTTGCTCGGCAAAGGAGAGCAGGGTGACGCTGACCTGGACGTCGATGAGGGTACCATCCTTGCGTCGATGTCGGGTTTCAAAATCATCCCGTCCCTGGCTCATGATTTTTTCCACATGCCGGGCCACCTCGGCGGGGGTTTCCTGTGCCTCGTAGTCGATGATGCGCAGCCGGGCGAATTCCTCGGCGGTATAGCCCAATTGCCGGTGCGCCATGGCGTTGAACGCCAGTGTGCTACCGTCGTCCGGATCAATCAGGAGCGTGGCATCGGGGTAGAGTTCGAACAGGGTCCGGAACCGCTTTTCCTGTTGTTCCAGGGCGTGGCGGATTTCCAGCTGCTCCGTCTGGTCCACCAGATAGCCCCGCAGACTCGTGAGGTGACCCTGGGCGTCATAATCGGCAAAGCTGTAGTCATAGAAGCGCCGGTATTCACCATCCTTCTTCTTCAAACGATACTGGTGTTCCAGCACCGTGGCCCGGTGGGCCAGGTAGTCCTTGACTTCCCGATCAAGCCGGTCGACATCTTCGGGATGGGTCAGTGCCTTGAAACCGGATGGGTCGGCCAGCAGTTCTTGCGGGGTATATCCCAGAATGTCGGTCACATTGGGGGAGATGTACCGGAGTGGCCAATGGGGTTCTGGTAACCAGATACAGGCCATGACCGGCCCTTGGGTGAACAGATCCAGTTCCTGCTTTAACTGGTGGACATGGAGGTCCGTCTCGTTGACGGTCTGCAGGAACAGAAAAAAACCACCCTGTGACGCCAGGGGCTTGGCCTTGAGGTCCACCACCACCGGCCCGCCCTCCCGATGGATCATGACCTCACGCCCCTCATGGGGCTGACCTTCCTTCAGGGCCTTGAGTACATGGCAATGTGCCGTCGGAATCCAGCGTCGTTCATGGTCACAGTGGCGTTGGCCATCCTGGCCACCATGGTCGTGAGCACAGCCGAACAGGTCCAGTGCCTGATGCCCCACCACGTCGGTGTGGGTATAACCGAGCATGTCGGTGAATGCCTGGTTGATGCGGGTGACGATACCGTCATTGTCGATGATCATCAGGCCTGCCGGCACTTCATCGGTGAGGCCGGACAGGGTTCGGTTGGCCTGGCGCAGTGCCTGATTGAGCCGATCCAGTTGTTGCTGATGTTCCTTGAGCAGGTTGAACCAGCGGTTGTAATACAGGCTGACCAGGTCCCGTTGTCCCACCAGACCGATGAAGCGATCGTTGGCGTCCACCACCACCACCCGCTTGATGCGATGCCGGCGGCAAAAGCGCAGGGCCTGGAAGATGGTGGTGTCCTGGCCGAGGGTTTTCAGGGGGGCCGTCATGCAGTGGCTGACGGGCTGGTTCAGATCGGCATTGGCATCGATCAGATGGATGACATCCCGCTGGGTGAGGATGCCCACGGGGATGTCTTCCCGGAGCACGATGGTGGCGCTGAAGCGTCCCTGGTCCATCCGTTGCATCACCTCCCGCACGGACTGGTTTTCCGGCGCGGTGAGGGGCTGCATGCCCTGAATCAGTTGTCCCAGGCTCTGACTTTCGGCCAGCAGTTCCGGGTCCAGGCTGCCGGCCAGATCGCTGTAGCTGACGATGCCTTCCAGGTTGCCTTCCCCGTTGACCAGGCAGATATGCTCGGCTTCGTTGCGGATGGCCTTGAAGCCCTCCAGCACACTTTCCTCCGGAGGCAGGATGGCCGGTTCCGGCAGATCCAGTTGATTCAGGGGCGTGGTCAGGGGCACATTTTGAATCTGTAGCCGCAGCAGCAGACTGGAGAGCAAGAGTCGATAGCCCTTTCCATGGGTGACCACGATGGCGCGGATGTTGTGGTGATACATACGCTGCGCGGCCTGGGCCAGGGTGGCGTCGGCCGGCAAGGTAATGACCCGCGGGGTGGCTATGCTGCGAAGTTTGGGAAAGAACATCCGCGCCTCGGTGGGATTATCAACACATGGCCGCATGTTAACCAACTTGTGTCCTGAAGTCGCATGGCGTCAAGCTGGATAAGCGGAAGCCGCTACTCCTAAATCATCACGGGGGCATGGACCCGCGGGGCGGTTCGGGTTAGCCTGCTCCCGATGACCAAACAAGCCAGCAGGAGCCAGTCAGTATGGTTACAGCGATCATCCTCATGAATGTGGAACGCAGCCGGATCAACGCGGTCGCGGATCGTCTGGCGGACATGAAGGAGATATCCGAGGTGTTCTCGGTGAGCGGCAATTACGACCTCATCGCCATCGTCCGCGTCCCGCGCAACGATGATCTGGCCGAGCTGGTGACCCACCATCTGCTGACCATCGAGGGACTGGAGAAGACCAATACCCTGCTGGCCTTCAAGGCCTACTCCAGGCATGACCTGGAGGCGATGTTCTCGGTATAGGGGGAAAGCGTGTGTGGCTAACCCCGCGGGGACCCATGACGGATCTCCGCGGGGCCTGACATGCGGCTTAGGCCGTGGTATTGATGATGGTGCCCACGTTGGGGGGGAGTGCGGCACTGCTCACATCCGGCAGGGCCTCCACCAGGGCCAGGGCACCCTGGGCCTGGGTGTCGATGGCCTTCTTGAGTACCGCCGTACCGACATCCTGCGCGAGTTGTTGCTGGGACATCTGGGTAGCCAGGGCGGCGATTGCGTTGACGTCCATAATGAAAACCTTTGGGTTTTGCGTGAGTGTCCGAGGCGCCTGCAAGGCCCCTCAATCAGTCTATCGGCGGATTTGCCGCAGACTTGAGGGCTCGATCGGAAAAGACCCGGGAAGGCATCGTGCTGATCATTTCCAATAGCTTGACACTGGCTGACTGGGAAATCGAACTGACCCAGATCCGGGCCCAGGGGGCGGGTGGGCAGAACGTGAACAAGGTGTCTTCCGCAGTACACCTTCGCTTTGACATTCCCAGGTCCAGCCTGCCGAGGGTGTACAAGGAACGACTGCTGCAACGGGCCGATCAGCGGATCAGCAAGGAGGGCGTGGTGATCATCAAGGCGCAACGCTTTCGCACCCTGGAACAGAACCGGGAGGACGCGCTCGCCCGCCTGAAGGATCTGATCCTGGAGGCCATGAAGCCGGTCAAGGTGCGCAAGGCCACCCGTCCCACCCTGGCTTCCCGAAAACGGCGTCTGGAGAGCAAGATTCAGCGGGGCAGGGTCAAGGCCCTGCGGGGCAGGGTGGAGCCGTAGCGGTTGATGGATCAGGGTAGCCGATGCTGTTCCAGCAGGGCCTCGCGGATCCGGCTCGACAGGGGTTCGCCCGCCATGGTCATGATCACGGGGTGAATGTCGGTGGCCTCGTCATTGAGTACCGGCAGGGTGAAGGTCTGCAGTACCCGCCGGTGGGGTTCGCCATGCTGGTCCGGCTGGATCACATGTTCACCATCCATCTGGCCCACCACCACCCGGGGGCCGGCCTCCAGGATCTCGATCACCTCGCAGTGAATGCCGTCCACGGTGGCCTCGCGGCCGATCAGGGATTCCAGTAGTTTGAGCAGGTCTTTCATGGCTGTCAGTATACTCGATGTCTGGGGCTTGCCCGAGGGGTAGCACGGCGTCATGGTGTGATGGGCGTGCCGATACCCTTGCCGTTCATAGGTGATGATTGCATGAAATGGGAAATACTCAAGCTCGAAGACCTGTACCGGGGGTTCTTCCATCTGCGGCGGTTGCGTCTGTCCCATGGCCGGTTTGAAGGCGGAGAGCCGATGGTCATTGAGCGGGAGCTCCTGGACCGTGGTCATGCGGCCGGCGTGCTGCCCTATGATCCGGTACGCGATGTCGTGCTACTGGTGGAGCAGTTCCGTGTAGGCGCCATCGAGTCGCCCCACGGTCCCTGGCTGATGGAGATCATCGCCGGCCTCATGGACGCGGGAGAGCGGGCGGAATCCGTGGCACGCCGGGAGGCGCTGGAAGAGGCGGACTGCCGGCTGGATGAACTGGTGCACATCCATGACTACTATTCCACGCCCGGCAGTTCCTCGGAACGGATTTCCCTGTTCGTGGCGCGCGCGGATCTGGGGGAGGCCGGAGGCATCCATGGCCTGGCCGACGAGGGAGAAGAGATCCGGGTGCATGTGCTGCCCGCGGAGGAGGCCTTTGACCGCCTGGACCGGATGCAGGTGGATACGGCCATGACCATCATTGCCCTGCAGTGGCTGCGCTTGAATCGGGATGGCCTCAGGGAGCGGTGGGGCGGATAAATTGAACGGGGGCACGGCATGCCGTGCCCCCGTCGCAACCATCCTTGTTGTGCCCGACCTGGCTTACTTATTCAGGCGGTTGTCGATCAGGACGTTCACCACTTCCGGATCGGCCAGGGTGGAGGTATCACCCAGGTTCTCCAGTTCGTTGGCGGCGATCTTGCGCAGGATGCGGCGCATGATCTTGCCCGAACGGGTCTTGGGCAGGCTGGGAGCGAACTGGATCAGGTTGATCTTGGCAATCGGCCCGATCTCGGTGCGCACCAGCTTCACCAGTTCATCGGCCAGGGCCTTGTCGCCTTCCTCGCCCGCCATCAGGGTGACGTAGGCGTAGATACCCTGACCGGTGATGTCGTGGGGATAGCCCACCACCGCGGCCTCGGCCACCTTGGGATGCAGCACCAGGGCGGATTCGATCTCGGCGGTGCCCAGGCGGTGACCGGAGACGTTGAGCACATCGTCCACGCGACCGGTGATCCAGTAGTCACCGTCTTCGTCACGACGGGCGCCGTCACCGGTGAAGTACAGACCCGGGTACATCTTGAAGTAGGTCTCGACGAAACGCTTGTGATCACCCCACAGGCTGCGCATCATGCTCGGCCAGGGATTTCTGATGCACAGGTTGCCTTCCGCCGGGGTCTCGGTGATCTCGTTGCCCTGGTCGTCCACCAGCAGGGGCTCCACGCCGAAGAAGGGCTTGGTGGCGGAGCCGGGCTTCATGTCCACGGCACCCGGCAGGTTGACGATCATGTGGGCGCCGGTCTCGGTCTGCCACCAGGTATCGACGATGGGGCAGCGACCGTCACCCACGACCCGGTGATACCACTCCCAGGCCTCCGGGTTGATGGGCTCGCCCACGGTGCCCAGCAGGCGCAGGGTGGAGCGCTTGTGCTTGGTGACGAATTCGTCGCCGGCACCCATCAGCATGCGAATGGCGGTGGGGGCGGTGTAGAAGGTGGAGACGTTGTGCTTGTCGCACACCTGCCAGAAACGGCCGTTGTCCGGATAGTTGGGCACGCCTTCGAACATCAGGCTCTTGGCGCCGTTGGCCAGCGGGCCGTAGATGATGTAGCTGTGACCGGTGACCCAGCCCACGTCGGCGGTGCACCAGTAGACTTCGCCGTCCTTGTAGTCGAACACCAGCTTGTGGGTCATGGCCGCCTGCAGCAGATAGCCGCCGGTGGTGTGCATGACGCCCTTGGGCTTGCCGGTGGAGCCGGAGGTGTAGAGGATGAACAGCGGATCTTCGGCGTCCATCGGCTCGGCGGGGCAGTCGGCGGCGGCGGCGGCCACTTCCTCGTGGTACCACACGTCACGGCCTTCCTTCCATTCCACCGGTTCGCCGCCGCGCTTGACCACGACCATGGTGGTGATACTGGGGCACTGGGCAACGGCCTTGTCTGCGTTGGCCTTCAGGGGCACCTTGCGGCCGCCGCGCAGGCTCTGGTCGGAGGTGATGACCACCTTGGCTTCGGCGTCCTGGATCCGGTCGCGCAGGGCATCCGGAGAGAAGCCACCGAAGACGATGGAGTGCACGGCACCGATGCGGGCGCAGGCCAGCATGGCCACGGCGGCTTCGGGGATCATGGGCAGGTAGATGGAGACTCGATCACCCTTGCTCACGCCCTTGGCCTTGAGCACGTTGGCGAACTTGCAGACCTCGGCATGCAGTTCACGGTAGGTGATGGTGCGATCTTCGGAAGGGTCGTCGCCTTCCCAGATGATGGCGGCCTGGTCACCCCGGGTATCCAGGTGGCGGTCCAGGCAGTTGTGGGCCACGTTCAGCTTGCCGCCCTTGAACCAGGTGACCCGGGCTTCGCCCTCGAAGTTGCCTTCCAGCACGGAATCCCAGGGCTGGAACCAGTCCAGGTAGGTCTTGGCCTGTTCGGCCCAGAAGGCATCGGGGGCCTGCACCGACTGCCGGTACATGGACTCGTACTGCTCCAGGTTGACATGGGCATTGGCGGCAAAGTCTTTCGGTACTTCGTGAATCTTCACTTCCGACATGGGTTCCTCCTCAAAAAGACATTTGAAACGTGGCCAACCACCAACGGGTCGGCAGAAATCCTGTTCCCGGATCTCTACGGACTACGCTGTCTGTGTCCTGTCGCCGTGTGCTGGACCTGGATGCCTGGTTCCTGTCATGGCCGGCAATGACCGGACTTATTCCAGAATAACCCGGGCTTATTATTGCTGCCACATTCCTGTGCAAATCCGCACCTTATTGGAGCAAAAAACCGGCAACGCGTCGCCCCGTCGTGTTCTGGATGAGTCGCACCACCCTGAACGCCTCCCGCAACTGTCGCCGCTCCGGTTGCGACAGGTTGCCGGCATCAAGCCGGTTGTCCGCCTTCCCGCCCTGTTCCAGGCGATGCACCTGATGTCGGGCGCGCATCAAGGTGATGCAATCCCAGGCGGCTGTCAGATCCCTTCCGCCGGACTCGCTCAATCGCCCGGTGGCGACTGCCGCACGGATACGTTCTCGTGTTTCCAGCACCATCACGCCGTCCGCCAGGGCCAGTAGACGGGCCAGGCCGACGACGGGCATGATGCCGGCCCGCTTGATGTTCAGCACCGGCGATTGCCGGATCAGCCGAGACATCCGCCCCCCGGGCAGCCATCTCGGTGGCCGGTCATGCAGGGCTTCCATGGCCAGCGCCGCCATGAATCCCGCGTTGTGCCGGATCATGGTCAGGATGCGGTGGCGCAACTGCTCAAGAAGATCGGTTTTTCCGTGAATACAGTGAAGATCGAGGAAGTTTTGCGTCAACATCACTGATTTTCGCTCCGGTTGTTCGATCCATCCCCTGAAGTTGCGTTCCCACCGTTCCAGTGGCTGACGCCATTCCGGGTTGCGGGCCATCACTTCTCCCGAGCAGAGCACGAAGCCGCAGGCATCCAGCCCCGTGGCGACCTGTTCCGCCAGTTCGCCGAAATACCTTGAGGCCTCCCGATCCGCGGCCCCGGACAGGATCAGGGCATTGTCCTGATCTGTGTGCACGGTCTGCTCCCGTCGTCCCTGTGATCCGCAGGCTACCCAGGCGTAGGGCATGGGTGGTGGGCCGAGGGAGGCTTCCGCCAGTTGGATGAAGCGTCCCGTAAAGGCATCCGCCAGGTCCGAGATGGCATGCCCCAGTGTGCCAGCGTTCGCGCCGTCGCGGATCAGCCGGATCTGCAGTGCCGGGAGCCGGTGCCCCAGTTGCTCAAGGTCGTGTCGTGCCTCAGCCTCCTTCACCTGACTGATCAGCGTCTTTACATCCATCCGTTTCGTCTTCCGGGCTGGTGCGGGGAAGCCCCATATCATGCCCATCCGACGTCATTCTGGCCATCGCTCCGACCAGGTTCTGAACAAGTAGTCTGTGTGGGCGTCACGCTCTTGGGGATGGCGCCGGCACAGACATCTTGATCCGGTTCGTGGGAAGGGGACCCGCGACGCGGGTCCCCCGGTTGGGTGGAAGATCAGGCGGTGTCGGCGCGCGGCACGCGCACGCTTTCCACCAGGGCCTGGATTTCCTTCGGCGGCGGGGCCGTCAGCTTGCAGACGATCAGCGCCACGGTGACGTTGAGCACTGCACCGATGGTACCGAAGCCCTGGGGCGAGATGCCCAGGATCCAGCCGCTGGCGTTGTCGGCCAGCAGGTTGGTGCCCGGAATGAAGAACCAGCCCTTGTACAGGAAGATGTAGATCAGGGTGGTGAACAGACCGGTGAGCATGCCGGCGATGGCGCCTTCCTTGTTCATCCGCTTGTAGAAGATGCCCAGCATCAGCACGGGGAACAGGGAGGATGCCGCCAGACCGAATGCCAGTGCCACCACCTCGGCCGCAAAGCCCGGTGGATTGAGCCCCAGATAACCGGCCAGGAGGATGGCCGCCGCCATGGAGATACGTCCTGCCATGAGCTCGTTCTTTTCCGAGATCTTGGGCATGAACACCCCCTTGAGCAGGTCATGGGAGATGGCCGAGGAGATGGCCAGCAACAGACCCGCCGCGGTGGACAGGGCCGCCGCGATACCACCGGCCGCCACCAGCGCGATCACCCAGTTGGGCAGGCTGGCGATTTCCGGGTTGGCAAGCACCATGATGTCGCGGTCCAGACGCACCAGTTCATTGCCCTGCAGGTCGTTCTCGACCGCGAAGGCCGGCGGGTTGTTCTGGTTGTAGTACTGGATACGGCCGTCTTCGTTCTTGTCTTCAAACTGCAGCAGGCCGGTGTTTTCCCAGGTGCGCATCCAGTCCGGACGCTCGTCGTAGACCATGGCTTCGCTGGTGTTGCCCACACCGCCGGGGTAGAGGGTGTTCACCAGGTTGTACATGGCCATGGCACCCACGGCCGGAGCGGTGGTGTAGAGCAGGGCGATGAAGATCAGGGCCCAGCCGGCGGACTTGCGGGCGTCACGCACGCGGGGGACGGTGAAGAAACGGATGATGACGTGGGGCAGGCCGGCGGTACCGATCATCAGCGCCATGGTCAGCAGGAACATGTTGAGGGTACTGAAGCTGGCGTTGGTGGTGTACTCGGCAAAGCCCAGATCCACCATCATGCCGTCCAGGGCGTCGAGCAGGTAACGGCTGTCGTCACCGGAGAGGGTGGCGCCCAGGCCGGTCTGGGGCAGGAAGTGACCCGTGAGCTGGATGGAGATGAACACCGCGGGCACGGTATAGGCAAAGATCAGTACCACGTACTGGGCGATCTGGGTGTAGGTGATGCCCTTCATGCCGCCGAGCACGGCGTACACGAACACGATGCTCATGCCGGCGATCAGACCCCAGAGGATATCTACTTCCAGGAAGCGCGAGAAGGCGATACCCACGCCGCGCATCTGCCCGATCACGTAGGTGATGGAGATGATGAGCAGGCAGATCACCGCCACGATGCGCGCGCCGTTGGAGTAGAAGCGATCCCCCACGAACTGGGGCACCGTGAACTTGCCGAACTTGCGCAGGTACGGTGCCAGCAGCAGGGCCATCAGCACGTAGCCACCGGTCCATCCCATCAGGTAGACCGAGCCGCTGTAGCCCAAAAAGGCGATCAGGCCCGCCATGGAAATGAACGAGGCCGCAGACATCCAGTCGGCCGCCGTGGCCATGCCGTTGGCAATCGGGTTGACGCCCTTGCCCGCCACGTAGAATTCCCCGGTGCTGCCTGCCCGGGCCCAGATGGCGATGCCTATGTAAAGCACGAAGGTGGCACCGACCACCAGGTAGATCATTAATTTAAGATCCATAGGATTATCCCCCAGTCGTTATCATTCTTCGTGGACGTCGAACTTCTTGTCCAGGCGGTTCATCCACCAGGCATAGAAGAAGATCAGCACCAGGAAGGTGTAGATGGAGCCTTGCTGCGCCATCCAGAAGCCCAGCGGGTAGCCGCCGATGGACATGGTGTTGAGCACATCCACCATGAAGATGGGTAGCAGGTAGCCGGCGATGAACCACACCCCAAGGCACCAGCCGAGGATGTTCAGGTTGGCCTTCCAGTAGGCGCTTCTCTGCTCCGTGAGGCTTCCGGCGGAAGCCAGGGTCTGTTGAATCTGCTCCCGTGTCTTGGCGCTGATGCTGGTTTCTTCCGCCAGGATCTTTTTGAGAAGATCTCTCATTTTTTCACTCATAATGGACTCCTCCGATACATTCGGTATGCCGGGTTAGGGTCGGACTGCATGTGGTCTTGCCTCCATCTTGAATGCGTGAATCAAGGGGTTGGGTTCCTTGTCCTGTTGCGGGTGATGGGCTCTGTATTCCCTTGGGCCCAGGTTCTGCCCTGATGTCCTTACAGCTGATATTCCAGCGCCAGACGCGACTGCAGCTTGCGGATCTGCCGGAAGGATTCCTTGAGGATCCGCTGCTCCAGTTCGTCCAGGCGCTCGGGGTTGATGAAATTGCTCAGGGGCTGGCCGGCCTGGGCCTGCTCATGGTGATTGCGCATGCGCAGCAGCAGGATGTAGTGGTAGGCATTGAGCCAGGCCGCCACGTCTTCCCGCTTCATCACCCCGGCCTCGGCACAGGCCTCGAAACGGCGGGTGGTATTGCTGTCGGGCATCTCCAGCGCCAGGGCGAAGATCCGGGC
Source organism: Ectothiorhodospira sp. PHS-1 (assembly GCF_000225005.1). Taxonomy (NCBI): domain Bacteria; kingdom Pseudomonadati; phylum Pseudomonadota; class Gammaproteobacteria; order Chromatiales; family Ectothiorhodospiraceae; genus Ectothiorhodospira; species Ectothiorhodospira sp. PHS-1. The sequence continues at coordinate 142,055 of NZ_AGBG01000001.1, forward strand.
CACGTCCACGAAAGGCGTGGTGCCGTTGACCTTGAGATCCAGGCTGCGCGGATGACGTCCGCCGCTGGAACTGACCTTGAAGTCGCCGAACAGCCCCAGCGGGGGACGCAGACGCAGGGCGTTTTCCGCCATCTGACGGCGGAAGCGGCTGTTCTTGGAGGTCTTTTCCAGGAACCAGGCCCTGAGTTCGGCACCCGGCTGCTCGCCGCCGTAGAGCACCCGGAAATCGAAATAGATATTGGCCTTGAGCAGGTGCTCGGGCGTGCCCTGGTCGATCCAGCGGGAGAAACGGGTGCGCCATTCCTCCAGGCTCAGGCAGCATTCCGGGTTGTTGGCCATGACCCGCCCCCGACACAGGGGGAAGCCGCAGATCCGCAGGGCCTCGTTGATCCGTTCCGCCAGAGGCAGCAGCCGGGCTCGGATCTGGTCCGCAGTCATGCCGTCCTGGGGCAGGAACAGCATGCCGTTGTCCTGGTCGGTCTTGAGGGTCTGTTCCTGACGGCCCTCGCTGCCGAAGGAGAGCCAGTCGAACTCAGGGATGTCGCCGCCGGTTTCATGCAGGCAGAGAGTGATGATGCGGCGGGTGAGCTGATCATTGAGCATGGCGATGATCTGGGTGATCTGGTCCACCCGAACGCCCTGGGCAATCATCTGGCCGATCAGCAAGTGCACGTCGGTGCCCAGGCGGGCCAGGGCATTGACGTCCTCGGCCTGGCTCATGGAGCGGCTCAGGTTGGCCAGGCTGACCCGCTGCAGGGAGAATAGGTCGCCCTCGGAGATCACCCCCCGCAGCCGGCCCCGGTCGACGATGCACAGGTGATGGAAGCCGTGGCTGGCCATCAGCATGGCGGCCTCGAAGGCGAAGGCGCTGGAAGGCAGGGTGACCGGATCGGGGGTCATCACCGCGCTGATGGGCTGATCCAGGCCGATCTCGGGCAAGGCCACCCGCTTGAGCAGGTCGTGCAGGGTGAAGACGCCCAGGGGCCTTTGCTCGTCATCGGTGATGATGACGCTGCCGATGCGTTCATCCTGCATGGCCTGCAGGGCCCGGCGAATGGGGGCGTCCGGCCGGAAGGTGACGGGTTCGCGCTGGAGGCGTTCGCCGACGGTGGTGTTGAGGGAGGTGTCCCCGCCCAGCCCCGAGGCGGTGCTGAACTGCACGTGACGTTGCACCGTGTCCAGCAGGCTGGCCAGGCGGCGAGTACAGAAATCGTGGAACTCGGGGCACATCTTGAGCAGATGATTGAAATCGTCCCGGTCCATCTCGAAGCAGAAGGTGTCCTCGGCGGCCCGGTAGCGGGTCTTCACCGGCCGGCGGGCCAGCAGGGCACCAATGGGAAAGCATTCCCCCGGCGCCAGCACCCAGGCGGTGCTGACGGGATTGCCGTTGGGGTCCAGGGACTCTCCCAGTACCCGACCCTGCTTGACGATGAAGAATCGGTCTGCGGGTCCGGACTTGGGGTTCAGGATCTGCTCGTCACGGGTGTAGAAGACCAGACGCAGGCGCTTGGCAAGGAATTCCAGATGGACCGGATCCATTCGGGCAAAGGGCTCGTGGCGCCCCAGGAATTCCATCACGGGGATGAGGACGCCCCGTTGCCGGTCTGCGCTGTTGCCTGGATCTGTCTGCATGGTATCCATGGATGGCCGTGGTCTTGACGGCTACTAATGCAGAAGGCGTGCCAGGTTTTTGTTCCCTGTGGAAACAAGGACTTGTGACGAGTGTGTGCGGCCTGCCTGTTACCTTGGGTAACAGATGTTACCCAAGGTAACAGGCAGGCTCAGGCTTTGGGACGGGGGATGCCCATGCGGTTGCGCCGTTCCCAGAGGGCCTTGCGGCTGATGCCCAGCCGCCGGGCCAGTTCCGTTTCGGTCATCCGGGCCTGGTTTTCCAGCACGAAGCGGCGGAAGTAGTCTTCCAGGCTGGTGTCCGGGGCCGCTTCCTGGCTCGGTCCGGGAGTCAGGCCCAGGTGCTCGGCGGCGATGCAGTCGCCGTCGGCCAGGATCACCGCCCGTTCCAGGGCGTTTTCCAACTCCCGCACGTTGCCGGGCCAGCGGTGGGCCTGCATGGCCGCCAGGGCCGACGGTGCCAGTCGTGCCGGCGCCTGCTTGAGACGTCGACAGGCCTTTTCCAGCAGAAAATCCGCCAGCCGGGGCAGGTCTTCCAGCCGTTCACGCAGAGGCGGCAGGCCGATTTCCATGACCTTGAGCCGGTAGTAGAGGTCCTCGCGAAAGTCCCCTTCCCGCACCATCAGCTCCAGATCCCGGTGGGTGGCCGCCAGCAGGCGAATGTCCACCTTGCGACTGCTGTTGGCACCGACCCGGCGAATCTCGCCGTCCTGCAGCACCCGTAGCAGCCGGGACTGTGCCGCCGGGGTGAGTTCACCGATCTCGTCCAGGAACAAAGTGCCGCCGTCGGCGGCTTCCGCCAGTCCCTGGCGACTTTGGGCGGCCCCGGTGAAGGCCCCCTTTTCATGACCGAACAGCTCCGATTCCAGCAGTCCTTCGGGAATGGCGGCGCAGTTGACCGAGACCAGGGGGGCTTGGGCGCGGCGGCTCTTCTTGTGAATGGCCCGTGCCACCAGTTCCTTGCCGGTGCCGGATTCACCCCGGATCAGGACCGTGGCATCGGTGGGCGCCACTTTGTCCAGGGTCCTGCATACCTGCTGCATGGCGGGCGACTCGCCCACCATGCCCTCCACCGGATAGACCTGGCCGAGCTGGGACTGGAGCTGGGCATTTTCCCGCTCCAGCTGCCGCTGCTTGAGGATGCGGGCCACGCACAACAGCATCTCGTCATGGTCGAAGGGCTTGGCAATATAGTCCGTGGCCCCCTGTTTCATGGCGTCGACGGCGGAGCGGACGCTGGCATAGCTGGTCATGATGAGCACCGGGGTGTCGCCGCAGTGGCCGAGCATCTCGATGCCTTCGCCGTCGGGCAGGCGCAGATCGCAGATCAGCAGGTCGAAGCGGGAGGCCTCGCACAGCCGGCGGGCGTCGGCGATGCAGGCCGCCTCTTCGATGCGATAGCCTTCGTGTTCAAGGAGACGCCGCAGGGCACGGCGGATCACCGCTTCGTCTTCCAGGATCAGGATTCGGTTCAAGCCAGGGTCTCCTCTTCGACGGCCGGCAGCCGGATATGGAAGCGGGTTCCGCCCTCGGGCAGGTTGTCCGCGTAGACCATGCCGCCGTGGTCCTGAATGATGCTGTATACCACCGACAGCCCCAGACCGGTCCCTTCGCCCGGGGGCTTGGTGGTGAAGAAGGGTTCAAAGATCCGGTCGAGCACGGATTCCGGAATGCCGCTGCCCTCGTCCTCCACCTGGATCTCCACGCTGCCCAGGACGTACTCGCCGCGAATGACGATGCGGTCGCCGGGACGGCCGGCCTGCAGGGCGTTGTTGATCAGGTTGACGAAGACCTGCAACAGGCGCTGGGCGTTGCCCCGGGCGATGAGGGTGTCGGGCACTTCGTTGAAACAGCGCATGTCCCGACCGCTGTCGCTCAACTGTACCAGATGAATCGCCTCATCCACGCAGGCCCGCATGTTCACCGGTGCGGGCCGCATCCGGGGCACCTCGCCGCTATGGCTGAAGGTGATCAGGGACTGAACGATGTCGTTGATGCGTCGGGTCTGTTCCAGGATCTGACGGGAAGTCAGATCCACCTCCGCGGGGTCCTTCTCATAACGCAGGTTCTGGGCCAGGGAGGCAATGCCGGTGAGCGGGTTGCCGATCTCATGGGCCACCCCGGCGGCGAGACGGCCGATGGAGGCCAGGCGGTCGTTGTGGGCCACCTCGCTTTCCAGATTGTGCAGTTCCGTCAGATCCTCCACCAGCACCACCATCCCCCCCAGGCCATGGGCCACGGAACTGCCCAGCCCGGCGGACTCGATGGCGGCCTTGTGCAGGTTCAGCCGGCGCTGGCGGCCGTCCACGGTGAGCTGCAGCTTGTACAGGTGCCGGTCATCGCCGTTGATGAAGGTGCGCAGCACCCCGTCCCAGGGGTCCTTGAGTCCGTCCAGGGTCTGTCCCACCGCATAGGAGGAGGAAATGCCGGAGATGGCGGCCATGGTGTTGTTCCAGATCAGGATGTCGCCCCCCGAGGCAATGGAACAGACTCCCAGCGGCAGCTCGTGGAGTACCTGGCGGTGATAGCGACGCAGGGTATCCAGCTCCGCCGCCAGTCCCTTGAGACGCACGGTGGAGTGTTCCAGTTGCTCCTCCACGAAGCGCAGGCTGTCCGCCAGGGCGACCTGGGTCTGGGGCGGGACTTCCAGGCGATTGTCCACGATCATGCGCGCCAGTAGAGGCCCCATCAGACCGGATAGGTTGCGTTCCAGCCGTGCCCGCAGCTTGCGCAGTTCGTTGGGGCGTTGTTCCCGGGGGTCCAGCTTCAGGTCGCCCAGGGCGCGCTGGATCTCCAGGGCGGCGGTCTGCGGACCGATCACCTGGGACAGGTTGGTGCGCAGCTGTTCCACGTTGCGAATCTCGCCGTCCCCCAGCAACCGGCTCGGGGTGAGTTGTTCCCGACGGCAGCTCTGGGAGGCCTCCAGTTCCTCCCGGGTGGGCCGGGTGAGCAGGGAGCCGGCAACGAACAGCAGGCTGTTGAGGGTCAGTGACCAGAAGGTGGCAAAAGCCCAGCGGTTTTCCTCCTCGGCCCCCATCCAGCGCATCAGGTTGAAGTCCACCATGAGTAGGCCGGAGTCGTGAATCAGCGGGACGATCAGGGCCAGTAGCCACACCAGGATGCCGCCCATCAGGCCGGCGATGAAGCCCACCCGGTTGGCCCGCGGCCAGAACAGCAGGCCCAGGATGCCGGGCAGGAACTGGGCCACGGCGACGAAGGAGATGAGGCCGATCTGGGCCAGGCCCTGGTTGAATTCCAGCAGCCAGTAAAAGCCGTAGCCCATGCCGATGATGAGCAGGATCAAGACCCGCCGGCCCCACAACAGCCAGCCGTAGAGATTGTTCCGGGGCAGGGACTGCTGGCGGTAATGGGCCGGCAGGATCAGGTGATTCAGGCACATGGCGGCCAGGGCCAGGGTGGTGACGATCATCATGGCGCTGGCGGCGGAAATCCCGCCGATGAAGGTGAACAGGGCCAGCCAGCCCTGGTCCGCCGCCACCGGCAGCCCCAGCACGTAATAGTCCGGCGCGGTCTGCAGGCCGGTGGCCTGACCGGCCCAGAGGATCAGGGGAATGGGCAGATTGAGCAGCAGCAGGAACAGGGGGAAAGCCCAGGTGGCCGTCTGCAGGGAGCGGGGGTTGATGTTCTCCACGAAAGTCATGTGGAACTGCCGCGGCAGCAGGAAGGCGGCGGCGAAGGCCAGCACCATGAGGGTCATCCAGGGGCCTTCGCGCACCGGTTCATAGAGGGCCTCCAGGGCCTCCGGGTGGGCGGTCAGCCACGCATCCAGTTCACCGAAACCGCCGAAGACCCCGAACAGGGCAAAGCCGCCCACGGCCAGCAGGGCCAGCAGCTTGACGGCGGACTCGAAGGCGATGGCCACCACCAGGCCCTCGTGTTTTTCCCGGGGGGTGATGTGGCGGGCGCCGAACAGGATCGCGAACAGCATCAGGGTGGCGCAAAAACCCAGGGCCAGCAGGTGAGGCGTGTCCTGCCGGGTCAGCACGGAAACGGATTCGGTGACCGCCTTGATCTGCAGGGCGATGTAGGGAAGGATGCCCGCCAGCATGAACAGGGTGACGATGACCCCGGTCCACTGGCTGCGATAGCGGAAGGCAAACAGGTCGGCCAGGGATGTGAGCTGATACTCCCGCACCAGACGCAGCAGGGGCGCCAGCAGCAACGGTGCCAGCAGGAAGGCGAGGGTGACCCCGAGATAGATGGTGAGGAACTGATAGCCTTCGGTGTTGGCAAATCCCACGCTGCCGTAGAAGCTCCAGGAGGTGGCGTAGACCCCCAGGGACAGGGTGTAGACCAGCGGGTGATGCACCAGCCGGGCGGGCAGCCAGCCCTTTTCCGCCGCATGGGCGATGAAGAACAGCAGGGCCAGGTAGGCGACCCCGACCCCGTAGAGCAGACCGATTTCAGAGATCATGGCGGCCCCGTCGCCATTGCACCACCCAGGCGAGGGCGATGATCCCGCCCCAGAGCAGGTAGGGCAGATACCAGGGGGCACCCGAACGGGTCCACCACGCCACCAACGGCGATGCGAACAGCAGCACGCCGAGCAGGAACAGCAGCAGTGTCTTGTCCTGGGATGACATGGATGGGGTCCTGGGGTGGATCCTTCAAACCCGCAAGGATGCAGTATCCGGCCGGTTCAGGCCAGCATCAGGTCCGGAAGGGCCAGTGCGCCAGGGCATGATCCAGCAGCGCGGCAGGGGTGGCATCCCGCCAGTCCCGGGGCAGGGGCAGGTGGAGAAAGCCCATCACGGCGGCCAGGTTGTCCAGGGGTGCGGCGTCGTTCACCGCCGGGGCGTGGGTCTGCTTGGAGAGCTTGTCGCCGGTGGTGTTCAGCACCAGGGGATGGTGCAGGTAGACCGGCGTGGGCAGTGTCAGCAATCGCTGCAGGTGGAGCTGACGAGGGGTGGAGTCCAGCAGGTCGCTGCCCCGGACCACATGGGTGATGCCCTGAAAGGCATCATCCACCACCACCGCCAGCTGATAGGCCGTGAGTCCGTCGGCGCGGCGGATCACGAAGTCACCGATTTCCCGGCTCAGGCGCTGGCTGACGAGGCCGTGGTGGCGATCGTGGAAGCCGATGGGATCATCGTGGGTGCGTACCCTCAGGGCACGGGGAGCCCGTCCGGGGGCGAGTCCCCGACGGCAGGTGCCGGGATAGACCGGACCTTCCAGTCCGGTGAGGTTGGCGGCGGCGATCTCCCGGCGGGTGCAACCGCAGTCGTAGGCCTGTCCCTGGCGCCGCAGCGCCGTCATGGCCTCGGCATAGGCCTCAAGGCGGGAACTCTGATAGAGGATGTCTTCGTCCCAGAGCAGGGCATGGGCTTCCAGGGTGCGCAGGATGGCATCGGCGGCGCCGGGCTGTTCCCGAGGTGGGTCCAGGTCTTCGATGCGGACCCGCCAGATGCCCTGGTGGGCGCGGGCATCCAGAAAGGAGAAAACGGCGGCGACCAGGGAACCCTGATGCAGGGGGCCGGTGGGGGAGGGGGCGAAACGACCGATGTAGGTCATGGATGACCGGCGAATCAGACCCTCCCATGGCAGGGATGTACCTGCTCACGGGAGGGTGTTGTCAGCCGTGTTGCCTTGACCGGCTGTGTCATCAGGCCATCTGCTTTTCCTTGATCTCCTGCAGGGTCTTGCAGTCGATGCACAGGGTGGCGGTGGGGCGGGCTTCCAGGCGGCGGATGCCGATTTCCACGCCGCAGGCCTCACAGTAACCGTAGTCGCCGCTTTCGATGTCCTTGAGAGCCTCGTCGATCTTGCGGATCAGCTTGCGTTCCCGGTCGCGGGTGCGCAGTTCCAGGCTGAATTCCTCCTCCTGGGTGGCCCGGTCCGCCGGGTCGGCAAAGTTGGCGGCGTCTTCCTTCATGTGGCCCACGGTGCGGTCCACTTCTTCCATCAGGTCCTGCTTCCAGGCCAGCAAAATGGTGCGGAAGTGATCCTTCTGGGGCTTGCACATGTACTCCTCGCCCTCGGCCGGCTGGTAGGGGGTGATACCCTGACCTGACTGGGAAAGACTGCCGGAACCGTTTGGCGTACTCTTGCTGGAGGCCATCGCTCGCAAACTCCTGAGTGTCAAAAGGCGAGTCTAGATACCAGAGAATCGTCCCGGGCGCAAGCAAAAGGCCGAACGGCCTGCCCGGCCGAGCCATGAAAACGATGATCACCACCGGAGGCAGCATGTCTGATCTGAAGGCCCTGATATTCGATGTGGACGGTACCCTGGCGGATACGGAGCGGGATGGCCACCGTCCCGCCTTCAATGCCGCCTTCCGGGAGATGGGACTGGACTGGGACTGGACCGTGCCGCTCTACGGGCGGCTGCTGCAGGTGGCCGGCGGCAAGGAGCGGATCCGCCATTACCTGGATGCATTCGCGCCCGAATTCACGCCGCCCGCCGACCTGGACCGGTTCGTCGGTGATCTGCACGCCTGCAAGACCCGGCACTTCGTGGCCATGCTGGAGCGGGGGGGCATCCCCCTGCGGCCAGGGGTTTTGCGGCTGATCGAGGAGGCGCGCTCGGCGGGGTTGTTGCTGGCGATCGCCACCACCACATCACTGACCAACGTGGAGTCCCTGCTGCGGGCCAACCTGGGAGAGGCATCGCTGGACTGGTTCCGGGTGATCGGGGCCGGCGACGTGGTGCCGGCGAAGAAGCCCGCGCCCGATATCTATCATCACGTGCTGGGGCGCCTGGGTCTGTCGGCCCGGGACTGTGTGGCCATCGAGGATTCCGCCCAGGGGCTGCGGGCCTCGCGGGGAGCGGGGATTGCTACGGTAATCACGGTGAGCGGATATACGGTGGAGGATGATTTTTCCGGGGCCGCCGCGGTGCTGGAGCATCTGGGGGAGCCGGAGACGCCCGGGCGGGTCATCCAGGGGCAGGGGCCCGGGAACGGGGTGGTCGATCTCCGTTATCTGGATGCCCTGCTTCCCTGACCAATCATTCCACCCGACACCACAGCCGTCCCTGGGCAAGGCGGGCTTCCAGTCGTTCACCGGACTTCACCTGCTCCGGGGCGCGAATGGCCTGACCCTCGGCACTGAGCAGGATGCTGTAACCCCGGCCCAGGGTGGCCAGGGGACTCACCGCATCCAGGGTCCGTGCCTGCAGGGATACCCGGGCGTGCAGGCGTTCCAGGCGCAGGGCCATGGCCCGCTCCAGGCGCAGGGATAGATCCTGTTGCCGATGCACCATGCCGGTCAGGCGGGTCCGGGGAGAACACTGCCCCAGGCGGGTCCACAGATGGGTCAACTCGATGCGTTGCTCCCGGAGCCGCCGGGCCAGGGCCTGGCGCAGTCTGGATTCCAGTTCATCCAGGCGCTGGGCGCGGGCCTGCAGGCGCCGTTCGGGATGTTGGTGCCACAACCGTTGTTCCAGGGCCTGCAGTCGCTGACTGCGTGCCTGCAGTCGGCGGGAAAAGCGTTCACAGAGCAGCCGCTCCAGCTGATTCACCCGCTGCAGCAGTTCACGGCCGTCGGGACTGACCAGTTCGGCCGCCACCGACGGGGTGGGTGCGCGCTGATCGGCGGCAAAATCGGCGATGGTGATATCCGTTTCATGGCCGATACCGCTGACCACGGGGATGGCGCAGGCGCGGATGGCGCGGGCCACGATCTCCTCGTTGAAGGCCCAAAGGTCCTCCAGGGAACCGCCGCCCCGGGCCAGGATCACTACGTCACAGTCGCCGCGGTCCGAGGCGGCTGCCAGGGCCGCGGCGATGCGAGGCGCTGCCGCGCTCCCTTGCACGGGCACCGGGTAGATCATCACCGGTAGCGCCGGGAAGCGGCGCTTGAGGACCGCCAGGATATCCCTGACCGCCGCGCCGGTGGCGGAGGTGATCACCCCCACGCGGCGGGGAAACCGGGGCAAGGGGCGCTTGAGGGCGGGATCGAACAGCCCTTCCGCCTCCAGTTTGCGGTGCAGGGCCTCAAAGGCCCGTCGCAGGGCGCCGTCACCGGCTTCCTCCAGGTGTTCGATGATGAGCTGATAATCACCTCGGGGTACATAGAGACTGACCCTGGCCCGGGCCAGTACCTGCATGCCGTCCCGGGGGCGAAATCGCACCCCCTGGGCCCGGTTGCGGAACAGGGCGCAGCGCACCTGGGCCCCTGCGTCCTTGAGTGAGAAATACCAGTGGCCGGAGGCGGGCCGGGCCAGATTGGACAGTTCCCCTTCCACCCACAGCAGGGGGAAACCACTCTCCAGGCGCCCCTGTACTGCCTGATTCAGACGGGAGACGCTGTAGACCTCTTTTTCCGTTGACGGCTCGGGCAAGGCAGGCGCTCCGTGGTGGATGAAAATAACCGGGAACCATGCCACGTAAACCGGCATCATATCTAGTCCCCACAGGCCTGGTCGGGTTTACCCCGTCCGGGTGCCTCTCTATAATTGTCCGATTCACCAATACCTCCCCCCGAGACATATCATGCGCATCGTCCAGGAAGCCCTCACCTTCGACGACGTCCTCCTGGTCCCCGCCCATTCGGCGGTGCTACCCAGAGACGTGGACCTCACCACTCGCCTCACCCGCGACATCACCCTGAACATTCCCCTGGTCTCCGCTGCCATGGACACGGTCACCGAGGCCCGTCTGGCCATCGCCATTGCCCAGGAGGGGGGCATCGGCATCGTGCACAAGAACATGAGCATCGAGGCCCAGGCCCAGCAGGTGCGCCTGGTCAAGAAGTACGAGAGCGGTGTCATCAGCGATCCCATCACCGTCACCCCGGACACCAGCATCCGTGACGTACTGGCCATTACCCGCGCCAATTCCATCTCCGGCGTTCCGGTGGTCAAGGGTGTCGATCTGGTGGGTATCGTCACCAGTCGTGACCTGCGCTTCGAGACCCGCATGGACTCCCCGGTGTCCGAGATCATGACGCCCAAGGATCGTCTGGTCACCGTCCGTGAAGGGGCGGGCAAGGAAGAAGTCCAGAATTTGCTGCACAAGCACCGCATCGAAAAGGTACTGGTGGTGAACGATGCGTTCCACCTGCGGGGCATGATCACCGTCAAGGACATCCAGAAGTCCACCGACTTCCCCAGTGCCTGCAAGGACGATCGGGGTCGTCTGCGGGTGGGGGCGGCCCTGGGCGTGGGCGCCGGCACCGAGGAACGCTGCGCCGCGCTGGTGGAAGCCGGGGTGGACGTGGTGGTGGTGGATACCGCCCACGGCCATTCCCAGGGCGTGCTCGACCGGGTGGCCTGGGTGAAAAAGACCTATCCGGAGGTCCAGGTCATCGGCGGCAACATCGCCACCGCCGAGGCCGCCCGTGCCCTGGTGGCGGCGGGGGCGGATGCGGTGAAGGTGGGCATCGGCCCCGGCTCCATCTGCACCACTCGCATCGTGGCCGGCGTGGGTGTCCCCCAGATGACCGCCATCGACAATGTGCGCCAGGCCCTGGAAGGCACGGGGGTGCCTCTGATCGCCGATGGTGGCGTGCGCTTTTCCGGTGATTTTGCCAAGGCCATCGCTGGCGGCGCCCACAGCGTGATGTTGGGCAGCCTGTTTGCCGGGACCGAAGAGGCGCCCGGTGAAGTGGAACTCTATCAGGGCCGTTCCTACAAATCCTACCGGGGCATGGGCTCCCTGGGCGCCATGCAGCAGGGCTCCTCGGACCGTTATTTCCAGGAAAGCAGCGGCGTGGTGGACAAGCTGGTGCCGGAAGGCATCGAGGGTCGCGTCCCCTACAAGGGCACCATCGTGGCCATCATCCATCAGCTGGTGGGGGGGCTGCGTTCCTCCATGGGCTATGTGGGCTGCAGCAACATCGACGAGATGCGGACCCGTCCCGGTTTCGTGCGGGTCACCTCGGCGGGGATGCGTGAGAGTCACGTCCATGACGTGACCATCACCAAGGAAGCCCCCAACTACCGGATGGATTGAAGAACATGCCCCTGTCTGCCCCGGATATTCACGCCCATCGCATTCTCATCATCGATTTCGGCTCCCAGTACACCCAACTCATCGCCCGGCGGGTGCGGGAGTCCGGGGTCTATTCCGAGATCCACCCCTGGGATATGGACGCCGCCGCCGTGCGCGACTTCAACCCCAGCGGCATCATTCTCTCAGGCGGTCCGGAGTCCGTGATTGAAAGCGATCCGCCCCGCGCTCCCCAGTGCGTGTTCGAACTGGGGGTGCCGGTGCTGGGCATCTGCTACGGCATGCAGACCATGGCGGCCCAACTGGGCGGGCGGGTCGAGAGTTCCGATCATCGGGAGTTTGGCTATGCCCAGGTCCGGGCCCACGGTCATACCCGCCTGCTGACGGACATCGAAGACCACACCAGCCCCGAAGGCCATGGCCTGCTGGATGTCTGGATGTCCCATGGTGACCGGGTCTGCGCCCTGCCGGAAGGTTTCTCCCTGATGGCCTCCACGGACTCGGCCCCCATGGCCGGCATGGCCGACGAGGCGCGTCGTTTCTACGGCGTCCAGTTCCATCCCGAGGTGACCCATACCCGTCAGGGGCAGCGCATCCTGTCCCGGTTCGTCCATGATATCTGCGGTTGCGAGAATCTCTGGACCGCCGGCAACATCATCGATGACATGATCCACCGGGTGCGGGAGCAGGTGGGGACCGATGAGGTCATCCTGGGCCTCTCCGGTGGCGTGGATTCCTCCGTGGTGGGTGCCCTGCTGCACAAGGCCATCGGCGACCAGCTCACCTGCGTGTTCGTCGATACCGGCCTTTTGCGTCTCCATGAAGGGGACCAGGTCATGGCCACCTTTGCCCGTCACATGGGCGTGCGGGTGATCCGGGTGGATGCAGAAGCCCGCTTCCTTGAGGCCCTGGCGAGGGAGTCGGACCCGGAGGCCAAGCGCAAGATCATCGGTCGCCTGTTCGTTGAGGTCTTTGACGAAGAGGCCGCCAAGCTCAAGAATGCCCGCTGGCTGGCCCAGGGCACCATCTATCCCGATGTGATCGAGTCCGCCGGTTCCAAGACCGGCAAGGCCCATGTGATCAAGTCCCACCACAACGTGGGCGGTCTGCCGGAGACCATGAAGATGGGTCTGGTGGAGCCGTTGCGGGAACTGTTCAAGGACGAGGTGCGGCGCATCGGCGTGGAACTGGGGCTGCCGTCGGAGATGGTCTACCGGCATCCCTTCCCGGGGCCGGGGCTGGGGGTGCGCATCCTGGGCGAGGTCACCAAGCCCTACGCGGACCTGCTGCGCCAGGCGGATCACATCTTCATCGAGGAACTGCGTGGTGCCGGCCTGTATGACCAGGTGTCCCAGGCCTTTGCGGTCTTTTTGCCGGTGAAATCCGTCGGCGTGATGGGGGACGGTCGTCGCTATGACTATGTGGTGGCCCTGCGCGCCGTCGAGACCATCGACTTCATGACCGCCCGCTGGGCGCACCTGCCCTACGACTTCCTGGACAAGGTCTCGCGGCGCATCATCAACGAGGTGAAGGGCATTTCCCGCGTGGTCTATGACATCTCCGGCAAGCCGCCGGCGACGATTGAGTGGGAGTGATTCCGCTGGAAGGGCCGGGCTCTACATGAAGATCCGGCTCACCTGTTCCATGGCTGCCTGATCGGCATCCCAGTGCAGGGTAGGATCTTCGGGAGTGCAGCCCAGGCGCCTGAGTGATGGAACACTCAGGCGATCCACCTTGGCCAGGCGATGGCCGGTGGACTGATAGCTTTCGATGTTGGCGGCCTGGACGATGTCCACGTAGTCGATGGGGGCGTCGTCGCCGGGGTCCCGTTTCAGGTTGTCGTGCTCGGCCGCCACGTCGATCATCTGCTGATCAAAGTTCCAGGCCTTGAGGATGGCGCGACCCACGCTCATGTGCAGGCTGGCGATGATCATGTCCAGGTACTTTTCGTTTTCCACGATCACGTCGATGTTCTTGGCCTTGTTCAGGATCGGGATGACACCGACATCGTGGACCAGGCCGGCCAGCAGGGCCACTTCCTGATCCAGGTGCCGGTACTGCCAGGCCAGCAGTGAACTGAGGATGGCCACTTCCACGCTGTGGTTCCAGAGCGCTTCCATGCGGCTGCGAATGCCGCGATGCCCGGTGTTGAAGACGTCCCGCATGGCCAGGGTCAGTACCACGTTCTTGGTTTTCTCCAGGCCCAGCCGGGTGATGGCCGACTTGATGGTGGTGCAGCGACTCAGTCCCCGGTAGATGGGGCTGTTGGCATAGCGGATCAGTCGCGCCGCCATGGCGGTATCCCGTGCCACCACGGCGGTGATTTCGTCGATGGAGCTGTCATCCCGGTTGATGGTGAACAGTGCCTGGATGGAGATGTCCGGCAGGGTGGGAATCTGGATGCCGTTGTTCTGCAGGTCCTGGCGCAGGTCGCTGATGAACTCGTCAACGATTTCTTTGGGGTCGAGACGCTTGTTCACGTGGGGCAGGGGCGGGAGAGTGACAAGGGTTTCCAGTATGACATAACTGCGCTCCAGGCGCGTACGGGGTGACGATGGGCGAGGAACAGGATCGATACTGGATGACACGGGCGCTGGCACTGGCCGACCGGTCCGGCGACGAGGGAGAGGTCCCCGTTGGTGCCGTGCTGGTCAGGGACGGGCATGTACTGGGGGAGGGCCGGAATCGTCCGATCACCCAGTGCGATCCCACTGCTCATGCGGAGATCCAGGCCCTGCGGGCCGCGGCCCTGGCGACGGGGAATTACCGTCTGCCCGGCACGACGCTTTATGTGACCCTGGAACCCTGCATCATGTGTCTGGGGGCGATGGTGCATGCGCGGGTGGAGCGGGTGGTGTTCGGTGCCCATGACCCCAAGACTGGGGCGCTCGGTGGTGCCGCCGATGCATTGGAGTTGCCGCTTTATAATCATGACCTGACGGTAACGGGTGGGGTGTTGGCGGATGTCTGCGGTGAGCGTCTCAGATCTTTCTTTCGCGCTCGCCGCAAGTCCGGGGACGCTACTGGTTCAGGACAGTCACAATCCCAGGGGTAAGATCTCCAGTGGGTCCGGCGGCTGGGGCATTGGCACGGGTTCCAGTGGCGATATCTGCTCGCGGCCCTGCTCTGGGGTGGTGAACCAGGTGAGGATGTCGTAGAAGCCCCGGATGTTCTGCACATACTGAACCGGTTCCCAACCCCTGGCATAGCCGTAGCGGGTATTGCGATACCAGCTGGGCTGACTCAGCAGAGGCAGATGCTCCATGACATCGATCCACCGATCCGGATCCTTGCCCTGTGAGCGGGTGATGCGCCTGGCGTCATGCAGATGGCCCATGCCGACGTTATAGGCCGCCAGGGCCATCCAGGTGCGATCCGGTTCCTCGATGCCCGCGGGCAGTCGTTCATGCAGGTTGGTGAAGTATTCAGCACCGCCGAATACCGACTCCCGTGGGTCGGTCCGGTCCTGGACGCCGAGCTGGCCGGCGGTCGCCAGGGTCAGCATCATCAGTCCGCGAACCCCGGTTCTGGAGACGGCGTTGGGGTTCCAGTGGGACTCCTGATAGCTGATGGCGGCCAGCAGTCGCCAGTCCATGTCAAACTGCTCCGCGGCCTCCCGGAACAGGGGTTCGTAGCGGGGCAGACGTTCGCGAACACGGCTCATGAAAGTGAGTATGCCGGGGTAATCCAGCACTTCCATGTGGCCGTAATGCCGCTCCAGCAACTGGGCCAGCCGGCCATCGGCGGCGTATGTCTCGAAGAAGTGCTCCGCAGCCCGGATCAGGGTTTGGTCTTTGTGGCGGGGGAAGGCCCAGGCCAGGAAGTGGGGCTCGGACAGGTCCATGGCCGCCCTCAGCTCCGGGTAGAATCGGCGCAGGGAAGTCAGTTCGATGGAGTCGGCGACGGCCAGTGTCCTGTCACCTGCCCAGACCTGCCTGAGCAGTTCCGCCGGCGTGATGTCCGTGACTTCCTCCCAATGGAGGTTCGGGTATCGCTGTCTGAGCGTCCGAAGGATTTCTACATGGCTGCTGCCGGCAATGACTGCCACTGGATGCTGTTGCAGTTCACTCAGGGATTCGGGAGCAACTTCGCCGTTGCGATGGACCACCTGTGCCGTGACCTGATGGTAGGCAGGGCCGAACCTGACTTCGCCAAGACGGGCGCGTGTCACCGTGATGCCGGCTGCCGCCATGTCCGCCCGGCCGTTGGCCACCATGGGCAGGATCTCGTCGAATCGCTCGGGAGTGAGCAGTCTGAGACGGACGCCCAGACTGTCGGCAAAGGCGGTGGCCAGGTCATATTCCAGTCCATCGGAACCTTCGGAGTTCGGCTGGTAGGTGGTGGTGCCGATGCGAGTGACCACCACCAGCTCGCCGCGCGCGAGCACCCGCTCCAGTTCCGTCATCGGCCGTATGAAGGCAAACAGCAGAACCAGCGTCAGCAGCAGCACAAAGGCAAGCGCTTCCAGGCGCTGGTTGAGCGTCCAACGGGGGCGGCGACGTTTCAAGGGCTTAAAAAAAATTTGTAATCAGCTATCATAACCCACTTTACCGTCGGGCCGCACCGGGATGTGGTCGTGCCCTGTGGGTAGCTTTTCGACCGTATTGGAGAGGTGCCGGAGTGGTCGAACGGGGCGGTCTCGAAAACCGTTGTACACGCAAGTGTACCGAGGGTTCGAATCCCTCCCTCTCCGCCAATCAATCAAGCAGTCCCATCACCCGGCAAGGTTTTCGTGTATCGCGACCTTGCCGGGTTTTTTTTGCTCCTCTTGCCGGGTGGCGCCTCATGCTTTAGCCCTCCGCCCATCCGTTGGTTCTGAATCGGTGTTGCTATGCACTACAATCCTCGATGAGTGCTTCAGATCCTGAAAAGGAACCCCATGCCCCCAAAAAAAGATGCCTTTCCCGACCCAGCCCCGGATACCGCGACCAGGACGGACAATGATGCCGACGATGCGGGTATGGCGGAGGCCATGGATCAGGAAATGATCCGTAGCGATTTCTGCGGTCATGTGGTGGGTATCGGTGCGTCGGCCGGTGGACTGGAGGCCTTGGAACAGCTCTTTGATGCCATGCCTTCAGGCTCGGGGGCCGCTTTCGTGGTGGTCCAGCATCTGTCTCCCGACCACAAGAGCCTGATGGCCAACTTGCTGGCACGCCATACCAGTATGCCGGTGGTGACCGTGCGCGACGCCATGGAGATCGAGGCGGAAACCATCTACCTGATCCCACCGGGCAACCTGATGACCATTTCCGAGGGCCAGCTACGGCTGAGTCCGAAGAACCCCAAGGCGCTCTCCCTGCCCATCGACCTGTTCTTCTCTTCCCTGGCGCGGGAGTTTCGGGATCGTTGCATCGGTGTGATCCTGTCCGGTACCGGATCGGACGGCACCCGAGGGTCTGTGGCCATCAATGACGCCGGTGGTCTGTTGCTGGCCCAGGATCCCGAGGATGCCAAGTTCGACGGCATGCCCCGCAGTGTCATCGCCACCGGTCTGGTGGACGAGATCCTGCCGGCGGAGACCCTGGGGCGACGGATCAAGGATCATATCCTGCAAAAACCGGAAACCCGGGTGGGGCCGCCGCCAAGGACTGTCTCGGACCTGGATATCGGCTCTGCCCTGGAGGGCATCTTTCACTTGCTGCACAACCACGGTGGGGTGAATTTCCGGGACTACAAGTCGGCCACGGTGCTCAGACGTATCGAACGCCGCATGCAGGTGCGTCATGTGCGGGATTTCGAACATTACCTGGAACTGCTGGAGAATGATGCCGGCGAGGTGTCGGTGCTGCGCCGCGAGATCCTCATTCCGGTAACAAATTTCTTTCGTGATCCGGAAGCCTTCGACACCCTGGCTTCCAAGGCGGTGGAACAGATCGTCCAGCAGGCTTCCGGATCCCATCCCATCCGGGTCTGGGTGGCGGGCATGTCCACCGGTGAGGAGGCCTATTCCATTGCCATCCTGTTTGCCGAGGCCTTTGATCGCGCAAGGCGCTGGCCGGACATCAAGATCTTCGCCACGGATGTGGAGCAGAAGAATGTGGATGCCGCCAGCGCCGGCACCTTTTCCGAGGCCATCATGGCCGAGGTGTCGCCCGAGCGGCTGGAGCGCTTCTTCATCAAGCGGGGTAGTCATTTCGTGGTCAAGCCGGACCTGCGCCAGACCCTGGTCTTTGCGCGCCACAACTTGCTGGAAGATCCGCCGTTCACGCGCATGGACATGGTGACCTGCCGCAATGTCCTGATCTATTTCGTGCCCGGCGCCCAGGAACGAGCCCTGCGTCGGCTCCAGTATGCCCTGGCGCCGGGGGGCTATCTCTTTTTGGGCAGCAGCGAGTCCCTGGCGGGACTGAGTCCGGACTTCACCCCGGTGAGCAGCAAGCACAAGCTGTTCCAGATGCTGCGCAGTACCACCCTGCCGCTGGAGCCACATTCCGGCTCCGCGCTTTTGAGTTCACGTGGGCCGGCGTCAAGTCGGGGACGACGTCTGGGGGCACAGCCGGGACGCAGCCTGGATGCCTCCGCCATCGATGCCGCCCAGCAATTGCTGCTGCGTGACCATGCGCCCCCCAGCATCCTGCTGTCGGAAGGCATGGAACTGGTTCATATCTTCGGCCAGGCCCAGCGCTATCTGCACTTCCCCTCCGGGAGCATTTCGCTAGAGATATCCAAGCTCTTGCCGAACGGCATCGTGCCGGTGGCGCAGGCGCTGTTGCGGCGTGCCGCCAAGAGCCGTGAGCTGGTCCGTTCCGAAGCCAGTACCTTCCGGTTGCCTGACGGATCCTCGCAGCGGTTGTGCATCTCGGCCCAGCCGCTGGCGGGGGATGATCGTAATGTCGTGTTCATGCTGCTGTCCTTCGAGCCCCAGGATGTCGGCAATGCCGGTGTGACGGATGGCGCCCCGCCACTGGATGTGAATGCGGAGGCGATGGAGCGCATCCAGTCATTGGAGCAGGAACTGGCGGCGACCCGGGAAAGTCTTCAGGCCACCATCGAGGAACTGGAAGCATCCAATGAGGAGCTTCAGGCCACCAACGAAGAAATGATGGCCGCCAACGAGGAGTTGCAAAGCTCCAACGAGGAGTTGCAGTCCGTCAACGAGGAACTCTATACGGTCAACGCGGAAAACCAGGAAAAGATCCAGATCCTCAATCGGCTCAATGCCGACCTGGACAGCATGGCCAAGGCGGCATCCATCGCCACCCTGTTTTTGGATGAGTCGATGCGCATCACCCGGTTCACGCCGGAGGCCACGCAGATCTTCAAGATCCGGGATGGGGATGTGGGGCGTCCCATCGATGATTTCACCCATTCCCTGGATTACCCGGATCTCATGCATGATCTGCGTCACAGTCTGCGTGAAGGCCGGATGCAGGAGCATGAGGTCAGTTCGGAGTCCGGACGCCACTATCTGCTACGCATCCTGCCCTATACCCTGCAGGGGGCTTCCACCCGGGGCGCGGTGATCACCTTGGTGGATATCACCTCCATCCGGGATGTGGCCCTTTTGCAGGCGGTACTGGACTCCCTCGATCACCATGTGGCCGTGATCGACAACGACGGTGTCATCCTGATGGTGAACAAGGCCTGGCGCACCTTTGCGGAAAGAAACGGCGACCGAACGCTCAATGGCTCAGAAGTCGGTGCCAACTATCTGGATGCCTGCAAGTTGGGGGATCCGGACAATCTGGATTCACCCTATGCACTCAAGGCATTACAGGGTTTGCATAGGTTGCTCAAGGGGGATCTGGATGGCTTCAGTTTCGAGTATCCTTGCCATTCCGCAGACAACCAGCGCTGGTTCCTGATGCATGCCGGGAAATTGTGTCATCCGGATGGCGGCGCTATCGTCAGTCATCTGGAGATTACCGACTGGATCCTCAGTCAGGGTCAGGGACCAGCCCAAACCCAGGAGTCGTAGCCGCGGAACGGCTCAGTGTGTCCGGTGCTTCTGGTCCTTGATCCGCTCTCCCCATTGCGCGGTTAGATCCTCGGCGGGCAGGGGTCTGCTGAACAGGTAGCCCTGGCCCGACAGACACCCCTCCCGGAGCAGGAATTCGACTTGCCGTGTCTCCTCGATGCCTTCCGCCACGGTCTCCAGTCCCAGGCTTCTGCCCAGCCCGATGATGGCCCGGACGATGGTTTCGTCACTGGTGCCCCCTCCCACGTCACGAACGAAGGACTGGTCGACCTTGATCCGGTCCAGGGGCAGACGTCTGAGATAGGACAGGCATGAATAACCAATGCCGAAGTCATCCACCGCCAGCCGCACCCCGAGCGACTTGAGTTCCTGCAATGTGCTCAGGGTCTTTTCTGGGGCACGCATGATCAGGGATTCCGTCACTTCCAGTTCCAGGCAGTGGGCGGGGAGGTTGAAGTCGCTCAGCGCCCGGCGTACCTGAATGACCAGGTTCCCACGCTCCAACTGCTGCACTGAAAGGTTGACGGCCACTTGCGGCACAGGCAGACCATCCCGACGCCATTGATGCATTTGTCGGCAGGCTTCCCTGAGAACCCAGTTGCCGATTTCACCAATGATGCCGATGTCTTCCGCCAGCGGGATGAAGTCCGCGGGAGAGATCATACCCAGGTCAGGATGCATCCACCGCACCAGGGCTTCCACTCCCTGAAGGTGCCGGGTACTCAGGTCGATCTGAGGTTGATAATGGAGTGTCAGTTCGTTGCGGGAGCAGGCACCGCACAGGGCGGCTTCCAGCTTGAGTCTTTCCAGTACGCCGGCGGAAAGATCGGGAGCGAAGAAGTGATAGTCGTTGCGACCGTCATTCTTGGCCTGATACATGGCCAGGTCGGCGTGCTTGAGCAGGGTTTCGGCGTCCCGCCCGTCCTCCGGGTAGACAGCAACGCCGATGCTGGCGGTGACCACCACTTCATGCTCATTAAGTTTGATCGGATCCGACAGCACGGCGAGGATCTTCTGGCACAGAGTCTGAATGTTACTGCTGGAGGCATCGTTTTCCAGCAGTAACACGAATTCATCGCCGCCCAGTCGTGCCAGCGTGTCCGAGGCACGTACATTGTCCGCCATGCGCCTGGCAACAGTCTGCAACAGCAGATCGCCCTGATTGTGCCCCAGGGTGTCATTGATGGTCTTGAAGCGGTCCAGGTCGATGAACAGCAGGGCCAGGGTATCACCTTGCCGTTTCACCTTGCGCAGGCTGTGGCTGAGGCGATCCTTGAACAGAGCCCGGTTGGCCAAGCCGGTGAGAGGGTCGAAATGGGCCATCAGCTCCAGTTGTCTCTGGGCTTCCTTGACCTGGCCGATGTCGCTGAATACGCCCACGTAGTGCGTGATTTCGCCTTGGTCATCCCTGACCACGCTGATGGTCAGCCATTCGGGATAGAGGGTGCCGTCCTTGCGCTTGTTCCAGACCTCGCCACGCCAGTTGCCGGAGTCATGGAGTTGCTGCATCAGGACTTCGTAGAAACTTTCGTCGTGTTTACCCGACCTGAGCAGGGCGGGTGTCTGACCGATGGCCTCCTGGGCTGAATATCCGGTGATCTCGGTGAAGGCCGGGTTGACCGCCACGATGCGTCGTTGCACGTCCGTGACCATGATCCCTTCCGCCGCTGCCTGAAATACCCGGTCTGCCAGGCGCAGCCCCTCTTCGGCACGGATTCTCTCGGTAATGTCATGCACCACGGCATGGAGCAGATCCTTGCCCCTGACCTGGATCATGCCGGTATAGATCTCGACCTGTCGCAATTCGCCATTGGCCAACCGATGGACGTCCCTGATGGGGTCCTGCCTTTCCCTGGACAGCGGATCCGGGAGGATCCCCGTTTCCGCGGAGGGGTGTGTGGTGAGATCTGAAAAATGTCGTTGTGCCAGTGCGATCCGTTCCCAGCCGTAGAACTGGCAGGCACCGGGGTTGGCATCCACGATACTGCCGTCTTCGGGGTCGATCAGCAGCATCACCGAGTGACTGTTTTCGAACAGGCTGCGATAGCGGGATTCGCTTTCCTGCAAGGCGGTTTCGGTGGCCCGTCGCTTCTGTTCCAGTGCCAGGTGCTGGAGGGCATAGGAAAAGTCCTCCGTGATGTCCTGTACCAGGCGATCGATCTGCGGGGTGAAGCTTTCCGCCGTATCCGACATGAAGCTGGCCATGCCCACCAGGCGATATTCCCGCATGAGCGGGTAATGCCCGAAGGTATGAATGCCGTTGCGTCTTGCCCAGGTCTGCCACAGGGGCGGGGCATCCGGGGCGTCACGGTGGGCATAGATATACGGCTGGCGGTTGATGGTTTGCCAAGCTTCCATCAGAGGCATAGAGCGGCATTGCTGCGGCGTGAGGCCGTTGAATGACTTGGGCTCTGGGTCCATCCCCGGTTCGGGGCAAAGGCTGATGACACAGGCGTTGAAGCGGCCGTAGTCCACGGCGATACGCGTCAGGTTGTCCAGCAGCAGCTGTTCATCCTCGATGCGCACGATGGCCTGATTGACTGCGCTCAGAGTGGCATAGAGCATGCTGATCTGTGCCACCTGCATTTCTGCCCGCTTGCGCTCGGTGATGTCTCGATTGACCCCTCTTCGCCCCTGATACTCACCATTCTTGCCGATGACGGGCTGGCATTCGTGCTCGATCCAGCGCACTTCACCATTGGCATGAAGGATGCGCAATTCCATGTTGCAGTGGGGTTCCTGGGCACGGCAATGCCGGAGTTTTTCCTGATGGGCAATCCAGCGGGAGAGATCGGCGGGGAGCAGGATCTGGTCCATCATGCGGGGGTTGTCCATGAAGGCTTCGGGCTGATGGCCGCTGATCTCAAGACACCCCGGAGACACATATCGGTACTGGCCGTTCGCTCCCAGCCAGTAATCCCACACTGGAGAGTAGTCGGCCAGAATCTTGTAGCGGGCTTCACTTTCCCTGAGTTCGTCATGGGCCAGGGAGATTTCCATTTCGTGACGAATATGCTCCGTCAGGTCCACCACGGCGCAGACGAACTCATGGGTATTGCCGTCCCGGCCGGGGAGTCGGGCAAGGTGGAGTTCGGCCATGAAGGCGTCTCCATCGGACCGGATGAAGTTGATGTGCTCGACGATATACCGGCCCTTTTCTTCAGCCTGAAGCAGGGCTTGATGGAGTCGGCCTTCTTCCTCCTTGGGGATCAGGCGACGCAGGAAATAGCGACGCAGGTGACTGGTTCGCAAACCCAGCAGCTGGTGTGCCTGGTCGTTGGAGTCCAGGATCAGGCCGTGACGATCCACCACGATTGCGGCGATGGGAATGCCCGTAAAGAAGGCGGTATAGCGTTCCAGTGCCCGTTGGGTGGTGAGCTGTGCCTCCCTGAGTTCGGTATTCTGGATCTCTAGTTCCGCCTGATAGATCCGCAGTTTCTCGGTGATCTCGGCGAGGTTGGTTTCCCCTTTTTCCAGCATCTGTTGTGCCAGATCGAACTCACCCCGGCGCAGCGCCTCCTGGGCCTGTTCTCGGATGTGTCTGGCGTGTTCCGAAGTGCGTTCGTCTTTGGACATCGGCTGGCTGGGCTATCAGGGTTGTGAGCTGCATCACAGGATGGACCGTGGCATCATAACTCACCGCTGACCGGGTTTCCTTCATAATCAGTCCAGGCGCTTGGTCTGCTACTCCATGCTTGAGCACGTCTTACGGGTGCTCTGGCGCAATCTTTATGACACATTCCCACCGCAGGCCCAAGCTGATGAAGCCTTCCGGCATGATCTTTCCCGAGCCGAGGCCGGTCACCGATGACCGCTTCTTTCGTGACGCCCTGGGGCGTTTTGCCACCGGCATTACCGTGATCACCTGTCGTGATCCCGGCACTGGACAGCCCCAGGGCTTTACCGCGAACTCCTTCAGCTCGTTATCCCTGGACCCCCCGCTGGTACTCTTCAGCCTGCGCCGGGAGGCCCAGTGCCTGCCGGCATTCCTCGGCAGTGGCGCTTTTGCCGTCAATGTGCTGGCTCATGATCAGATGGAAGTATCCGCCCGATTTGCCTCCAGTGATCCTGATCGCTGGGCGGGCATCGAGCATGCCGTCTGGTCCACGGGGGCGCCGATCCTGCCGGAGATGCTGGCCAGCTTTGAATGCCGTACCGTGGCGACCCATGAAGGCGGCGACCATGTCATTTTCATCGGTGAGGTGCTGGCGCTGTCGACGCCCAGGGAGGCACCGCCGTTGCTGTATTTTCGCGGCGCCTATCAGACATTGAAGGTTTGAACATGGATTCGGTGAATCACTGCCGGGGGGGGCGAATTCCATGATTCAAGAGGCTGAACTGCAACGTCTGGCACTGTTCGAGCCGTTGACGACCGCGCAACTGGAGCGTATCCGCGGTGCCGCCCGGGAGAAGCGCTGTCTGGCCGGCGAGCCCCTGTTCTCACAGGGCGATGCTGCCCGCCATTTCTTTCTGGTGCGTCAAGGTGCCATCAAGCTGTTCCTGTTGTCCCGCGACGGGGATGAGAAGGTCGTGGAGGTGATACAGACCGGTCAGCTGTTTGCCGAAGCGGTGATGTTCATGGAACAGCGGCGTTATCCGGTGAATGCCACGGCCCTGGCGGACACGGAGCTCGTGATCTTCGATCATGACACCTTCCTGTCCCTGCTCGCCGAGACCCCCGATCTAGCCCTGAAGATGCTCGGCAGTCTGAGTCGTCGGGTCCACGGTCTGCTCTGCCACATCGATGAACTCACGCTTCACAACGCCACCTACCGCCTGGTGGCGTATCTGCTGTCGCAGCCCAGGGATGACGCCGGGGAAGTCCGACTGGATCTCCCCAAGCAGATCATCGCCTCGCGTCTGTCCATGAAACCCGAAACCTTGTCACGGATTCTGGCCCGGCTGAGGGCCCAGGCACTGGTGGAGGTATCCGGTGAGACACTACTGCTCAAGGATCGGGCAGGGTTGCGCCGTCTATTGGGCCAGGAGGTTTGAGTTCGGGTCGGCCCCTTGCATCACGGCACCTTCATACCGAACATGGTGCTGTCCGAGGAGTGTTTGGGAGCCGGAGATAATGCGCCGATTAACGCTGTTCATCCTGCTGCTGTTGCTGATGGTCGTCTTCACACCGTTCACTGGATGGGTGTTCTGGACGGAACGTAATCCCGATCTGGAACGGGAGTTCCGTATCACGGTCCAGGAACGGCTAGAAACCTGGTTTCCGGAGGCCATGTCCCTGCCGCCGGAACTGATCGGGTTCATCCCCCGCGGCAACGGTGGGGCGGCGAATGCTCCGGACGTCGTCCTGATTCACGGTCTGGACGAGCCGGGTGGAATCTGGGATGACCTGGTGCCCGAGCTGGAGGCGGCCTGCCTGACGGTATGGGAATTCCGTTATCCCAACGATCAGGCCATTGATCATAGTGCGGATCTGCTGGCCGATTACTGGGAAACGCTGGACGACGGGCGAGCGGTCATCCTGATCGGGCATAGCATGGGGGGGCTGATCATCCGGGATTTCGTGACCCGCCGGCGACACCCGGCGACGGCCGATGCGGAGATGCAGGGTCCTCCCGTGGGCGGCGCCATCCTGGTGGGGACACCCAACCAGGGCTCCGACTGGGCCAGACTGCGGGTCTGGCTTGAAGTGCGCGAATGGCTGGCGGATATCCCCGAAGGCCGCTTTTCCCTCTGGGCCGGTCTGCGTGACGGCACCGGCGCGGCCAAGATCGACCTGCGACCCGACAGTGAATTTCTGCGGGATCTCAACCGCAGACCCTGGCCCCCCGAAGTCCCGGCGCGCGTGATCGGTGGCCAGCTGACCGAACCCACCCCGGCGATGCGCGCCAGTCTGGATGCCCTGTCCGAGGAACTGGGTATCGAGGACCTGCCGGTCCGGGTCGAGGATTGGTGGTCCTCCACCGGGGAGTCCCTGGGAGACGGCGCCGTGCCGGTGGTCTCGCTGCCCTTCGAGGGTGCCCCGGCACCGGTGATCGTGCCCGCATCCCATCGGGGCCTGCTGGTGCGCATGCCCTTTACCGATCAGGAACCACCGGCGATTCCGCTGATAGTCGAGCAGTTGCGGGAGTGGGGCGGCGGTTGCGAGCGAGATCGAGGGTGAGCAGCTCAACGTCGAATCCGTGCGCTCGTTCATCGCCCGCAGGCTCGGCGTGGACATCGGTGCCTTGGCCCCGGTGGATCGGCACGTCGACGCTCGACGGCTTCGAGGGCAAACTCACCAGCAGCAAGTGGGCGGCCATTGCCAAGTGTTCGCCGGACACGGCGCTGCGCGACATCAACGACCTGCTCGCACGTGGCGTGCTGCGGAAATCGAATGCGGGCGGGCGCAGTACCAGCTACGAGCTGAACGATCTCCCGTAGTAACCGCGCGTGGTCCGGTCCGCTGTTCTTCTGCCTGAAGCCGTCGGCCAATCCCAAGCCTGGCACCAGGAAGGTCAACCTGACCACGCTGGCACCCGACATCGTCGCCGCCATCCTCGACGACACTCTGCCGAATCACATCAAGCTATTCGACCTGGCGGTCGATCCGCCGGCACTGTGGGATGAGCAGCGCGCGAGAGTCGGGCTCTGAGGTGGAGGCACCACCTCAGCTCAACATACCCTTGAGATCCTTGAGCATCAGGAACAGGTGATAAGGATCGGTCGGGCTGGGCTCGAATTCCCAGGACTCGTACCAGCGCCGCGCCGCATCGTCCTTGGCATGCACCAGCAGGCAGCGGATACCGGCGATGTCGGCGGCCTGCGCCGTGCGCAGTAGCGCGTCCTTGAGCAATGCCTGGCCCAGGCCTTTGCGCTGATGTTCCTTGTCCACCGCGAGCCGGGCCAGGATCATGACCGGCACCGGATGATGCGCCAGCCCCTTCATCACCCTCATTGGGGCGGCTTCCGGATCGACGCCGCCGACGGCGAGGCTGTAGAAGCCGAGCACCATGTCACCCTGGCAGCAGACGTAGGTCTGCGCGCTGTTGGCCTTCTGGCTGACGAGCGCGTAGCGCTGCAGGAACTGGTTCAGCGCGGCCTGACCGCAGTCGAACGCATCGATCTGATCCGTTGCTGCAAGCTTGCGAACGGGTGCATAGGGCGACGTCATTGCGTCGCCGGTCAACCCAGAACCCCGGGCTCACGCAGCAGTTTCTTCAGGCGCGGCTTGCTCTGCACCGGACGATCCAGCGCTTCCTGGAACGCCTGCCACTGCGCCTCGTCCAGCGCGAACTGGCGACGATCCGCCAGCGTCTGTGCGGCAGCCGTCACGCCCGCATCGAGCAGGAACTCGCTGACGTTCTTGTGGCAGGCGCGCGCGGCCTCTTGCAGCAGCTGCTTGACCGGCGCGCTTGCACGAACGTCAATGCGTTCGGTCTTAGAAAGATTCGGGGTGCTCATGGTGCCCCTCCGGAATTTGGATGCTTCCCATTGTAAGTGTCCGGACATCGTCCTGACAATAAGTCGTGTCACGAGTCTGTCGCAAGTTATCCGCCGCCGTGCCGGGCCACCACCTGACGACCCTTGTCGGTCAGGCGGTATTTCTGCTTGCTGCTGCGCGGCTTGTCTGGGATGGTCATTTCAATCAGACCGCCATCCAGAGCCGGGAGCAGATAGGCTTTGCGGAAATGCTCATCATCTTTCAGCCCGAGCGCCTCTTTGAGTTGTTGCCGGGTCATCTCTCCGGCAAGAACTGAGAGCAGTCGAACTTCCGGGGTAACTTCCCGGGTTACTTCCGGGGTCGAGCTGGTCACGGTATCCAGGATCATCCGCAACATGAAGGCGATAAACGGAGCGGAATCGGTCTTTTGGGTGCTTTCCTGAATAGCCTGGTAGTACTCGGCCTGGTGCTCGAAGATCAGGCTTTCCACCGGGATGTCGGCGAACAGGGGATTCCAGCGGGCCAGGATCAGGCTCTGCCACAGCCGCCCCATGCGACCGTTGCCGTCGGCAAAGGGGTGGATGAATTCGAACTCGTAGTGAAAAACCGAACTGGCGATGAGCGGGTGGGCATCAGTGGCGGCCAGCCAGCGAAACAGATCGTCCATCAGATGGGGAACCCGGTCGGCGGGCGGGGCCATGTGAATCACCTGCTGGCCTGCCATCACTCCCACACCGCCGTGCCGATACAGCCCTGTCTCGTCGATCAAGCCGGACATCAGAATCTTGTGCGCCTCCAGCAGGTCCTTTTCGTACACTGGCTTCCAGCTGTCGAACCGGTCGTAGGCGGCCAGGGCGTTTTTCACCTCCTGCACCTCGCGAGGCGGGGCGATGACCCGCTTGCCCTCCAGAATCGCGGTGATCTGCGCCTCGCTCAGGGTGTTGCCTTCGATGGCCAGCGAACCGCGAATGGTGCGGATGCGATTGATGCGCCGCAGCCGCAAGGCTCTCGCCTGATCGGTGAGCACGGTCAGCCGCCCGATGGCCTCGCTGATCGCGGCGACCCGGTTCAGGATCTCGGGGGTGATGGTGTAGGGTGGCTGATATTTCATGTTGCCTCCCTGGCTGCCTCTTCGATGCGGGAACTCGCGGAGGTCATGCGGTTGGTGATGGTGAATGCGGAGGCAAAGGTCATGGCGCGGCTCCCTCCTTTGCAATAGCATCAAACAGACCGACCCGCTGGCAGCCTTCGAGGAAGGCCTGTTTCAGGAAGTTGCTGTTGGCAACCGGTGATTTGGCGGTCTGTTGCTGAACGGTGGCAAGGGAGGCGTCCGGTGTGATGCCGTGGGCATCGCGCAGAATACGAAGCTGCTCCAGCCAGTCCTTGGCGTCACCGTCGCAGCATTTCTCCTTGTAACGCTCATTGATGCCATACGAAGGAGTCTACCAGAAACCGGGCCGGTCACGCCCAGTGGTGCGCGGTCGGCACTCCTGTTCTGGTGAGGTGAACAGGCAGGACAAGCACTTTCAGGATTGTGGGAGGGAGTGTGGGAACGAAAAAAGCCCCTTCCGTAAGCTGCTGAATCGGAAGGGGCTTTTCGTTTTGCTGGTGGTGGGGTGGCAGCCGGCGCCAAACCTATGTAACTCAGCGCCTTAGAACCGCTGCGAACTCCTGCGGAAAGGTGCGGAATCCAGCCCTTGTTGCCGGCAATCGTACCAGCTCCCACCTGCGGTTGGCATCAGCAACGCGCCCGAAACCAGCCGCCAGTTCGATTCCCATTTGCGGAATTGAACCCGCGTCCGCATGCACTCACCCGACGTTCGATCAGGCGGTGACGAACCGATCCCGAAATGCTCGTCGGCCCTGGTCGTAAGGCACAGGGTTGGTGGCGTGCGGGACCGGCGCGCTTCTGTCGCCGATGAGGTAATTGATCCGGTAGGTGCAGTTTCCGGAGGGGTGCAGCATTCCGCCAATCACCCGGTCGGGATTCAGGACCCGCTCCTGGATCAGACGATCCAGCACTTTCTGGACCTGCGGCCCGAGCCCGACGAACACGGCATCCCTCAGTTCCTCGACCTCCGCCGCGAAGTTCTCCAGCAGGTACTTCCTCAGCAAGGGGTGCTTGGTCATGTCGGGCGAGCCACGGTAATCGTCTTCCTTGACGAATACCGGATAGCGCAGGAGGGAGGTGGTCTGCACCAGGTGGCGCGACGTGGAGAACAGGTCGGCCGAATCGCCCAGACCGAGCCACTTGTGAAAGCCCCAATGGTTGAGCTGGTTGATAAGATTGCTCCGCAACGGCTCGCCACTGAACGCGCCGACGCTCTTGGCGGCCTGGATCGCCTCCGTTCTGGACTTGCCGGCTTGAAGCGCGCGCCGAGCCTCGTTGTTGGCATTGACCATCTGGGTGGGGCCCGGGGTGATCCCGACCAGAACGATCCGCGCACTGGGGTTGATGTACTCGAACGGCGCGTAATAGATCTTCACGTCGCCGCTTGCGTCCATCTGTCAATGGCCATCAGAAGCGACCCACCAGCGGTCAATAAAATTGACCCACCCGTGATCGTCAGCTGAGCGTTTTCTGCTTCAACCCTGGGGTATCCCC